>DASRTO010000521.1:0-3330 GCA_035655915.1 Anaeromyxobacteraceae bacterium | reverse complement strand
GTCGAGCCGCAGGACGATGAAGTCCTTGTCGTCCCGGAGCCGCACGTTGAAGCGGGGCCGGTGCTTCTTGATGAGCTCGTTCTCGAGGAGCACCGCCTCCTTCTCGGAGCGGGTGACCACCACCTCCACGTCCCCGAGCAGATCATCCAGCAGCGGGATGAAGAACCGGTCGTCCCCGGAGCGGTCGAAGTAGCTGCGCACGCGGGAGCGCAGCGAGGCGGCCTTGCCTACGTAGACCACCTCGCCGCGGCGGTCCTTCATGAGGTAGCAGCCGGGCTCGGGCGGAAGCGCGTCGAGCGTGCGGCGGAGAGCGGGATCCACGAGGGATCCCTATGCTAGCACCGGGGCGAGCGCCACCTCCGGCCGGCGGCCCTCTAGGCGCCGGCTGCCGGGCGGCCCGGACGCGGTGGTCCTCAGGGGAGGCAGGTCGTCGTGCCGCAGCCGGCGACGAACTGGCACAGGTTGAGGGGCACCCCGACCACGGCGGCGGTGAAGCTCCCGCTGAGCGTGCTGCCGTCGGCGAACGTCACCCCGGTCAAGGACCCCGTCACCTGCGTCGAGGTCACCGTGCTGATGGTCACGGTCCCCGCGGTGGCGTCGCCAGCGCCCAGGCTGGCGCAGGCCGCGCCCGTCCTGCCGTAGCTGACCCCGACAGGCTGGGTCGCCGTGCCCGGGATGGTGTAGGTCCCCGGTCCCGGCACGCTCGGCGCCGCGCCCACGCCGATGTTGACGATTTGGACGCTGGCCAGGGTGGCGTTGGCCTTGTCCCAGCAGATCCCGTACTGCAGGAGCGGAGGGCACAGCCCCTGGAAGCTCGAGAACCCCAGGACCAGGGCCGCCAGCTGGGCGTTCACCCCCGGCGCCACCTGGCAGGTGACCGGCCCGAGCGTCAGGCCCCCCATCTCCGCCGGAGTGAAGGCGACGGTGGCGAGGGTCCCGGTGAGGCTCCCGGACGGCGCCTGCGGGGCCGGACACTGGAAGGGAGGAGGCGCCGGCTTATCGCTGCCGCCACATCCCAACGCCAGGAGCGTCATTCCCAGGGCCAGAGACGAACGTGCCATGGCTCCACCTCCCGTCAAGAGACTCGTCGAGCAACCCTGACGGGTTCGCGCTCGTCCGTCAAGGACCCCCGGCTGGTTCCGGCGCCCGGACCGCCAGCGCGACCCGAGCGGGGTAACGCCGCGCGCTCACCGCCGTCGCCGCCGCTGCTGGCGCCGCCGCTCCCCGGCCAGCGCGCCCAGCGCCGCCGCGCCGGCGAGCGCCCGGCTGCCGAGAAGCCCCTTCGCGCCCGCGGCCTTGGGCGGCAGTCCCAGCGCCAGGTCCTTGAGCGAGAGGATGCGGTCGCGCAGCCGGGCCGCCTTCTCGAACTCCATGGCCTCGGCGGACCGGCGCATCTCCGCCTCCAGCTCGGTCACGATGGCCGGGATCTCCTCGGGGCGGTACTCGGCCCCCTCGGCAGCCATGGGGACGGTGACGTAGTCGGCCTCCACCACCGCCATGCCCAGGTCGGTTATGTTGCGCCGCACCGTCTGCGGGGTGATGCCGTGCTCCTGGTTGTACCGGCGCTGGAGGTCGCGGCGCCGGCTGGTCTCGTCGATGGCCCGCCGCATCGACTCGGTGACCGCGTCGGCGTACATGACCACCGTCCCGGCCACGTGGCGGGCGGCGCGGCCGATGGTCTGGATGAGCGACACCTCGCTGCGCAGGAACCCCTCCTTGTCGGCGTCGAGGATGGCCACCAGCGACACCTCGGGGATGTCGAGCCCCTCCCGCAGCAGGTTGATGCCGATGAGCACGTCGAACTCGCCGCGGCGCAGATCGCGGATGAGGGCGCTGCGCTCGATGGTGTCGATGTCCGAGTGGAGGTAGCGGCAGCGCACCCCCACGTCGGTGTAGTACTCGGTGAGGTCCTCGGCCATGCGCTTGGTGAGGGTGGTCACCAGCACCCGCTCGCCGCGCCCGGCCCGCTCCCGGATCTCCCCCAGCAGGTCGTCCACCTGGGTCCCCACCGGCCGCACCACCACCTCCGGGTCCGTGAGGCCGGTGGGCCGGATGATCTGCTCCACCACCACCCCGCCGGCCCGGTCCAGCTCGTACTCCGCCGGCGTCGCCGAGACGTAGATGGCCTGGGCCACCAGCCGCTCGAACTCCTCGAACTTGAGCGGCCGGTTGTCCAGGGCCGAGGGGAGCCGGAACCCGTACTCCACCAGCGTCTCCTTGCGGGAGCGGTCGCCCCGGTACATGGCGCCGATCTGGGGGACGGTCTGGTGGGACTCGTCCACCACCAGCAGCCACCCCTTGGGGAAGTAGTCCAGCAGGCAGGGCGGTGGCTCGCCGGCCCTCCGCCCCGAGAGCCAGCGCGAGTAGTTCTCGATGCCGGAGCAGAACCCCATCTGCTCCAGCATCTCCAGGTCGAACAGGGTGCGCTGCTCCAGGCGCTGGGCCTCCACCAGCTTGTTCTCCGCCTTGAGCGCCCGCAGCCGCTCCCCGAGCTCCTCGCGGATGCCGGAGAGGGCCCGGGCCCGCACCTCCGGCGCCGAGACGTAGTGGCTGTTGGGGAAGATGGCCACCTTCTCCAGCTCGGAGAGCTCCGCCCCCCTGAGCGGGTCGAACTCGGAGAGGCGCTCCACGGTGTCGCCGAAGAACTCCACCCGGACCGCCCGGTCCTCCTCGTAGGGCGGGAATACCTCGATGGTGTCGCCGCGCACGCGGAAGGTGCCGCGGTGGAAGTCCAGGTCGTTGCGCTGGTACTGGATGTCCACCAGGGAGCGGATGAACCGGTCCCGCGGGAACTCCTGGCCTCGCGTGAGCTGCTGCAGGAGGCCGAAGTAGGCCTCGGCGGTCCCCAGGCCGTAGATGCAGGAGACCGAGGCCACGATGAGCACGTCGTTGCGGGTGAGCAGCGCGTGGGTGGCCGCGTGCCGCATCCGGTCGATCTCGTCGTTGATGGAGGAGTCCTTCTCGATGTAGGTGTCGGTCGAGGGGACGTAGGCCTCGGGCTGGTAGTAGTCGTAGTAGCTGACGAAGTAGTGGACCGCCGCGGTGGGGAAGAGCGACTTGAACTCCCCGTAGAGCTGGGCCGCCAGGGTCTTGTTGTGGGCGATGACCAGGGTGGGCCGCTGCACGCGGGCCACCGCGTTGGCGACCGTGAAGGTCTTGCCCGAGCCGGTGACGCCCAGCAGCACCTGGTGCCGGTCGCCGCGCTGGAGGCCGGCCACCAGCTCCTCGATGGCGCGCGGCTGGTCGCCGGTGGGCTGGAAGTCGCTCTGCAGGTCGAAGGGCACGGCCGTGAAGGATAGCAGGGACCCCCCTCCCCCGCAGGGCCCGCGC
>DASRTO010000520.1:0-1594 GCA_035655915.1 Anaeromyxobacteraceae bacterium | reverse complement strand
GCGGCTTCACCTTCGTGTGCTCGACGTACGCCAACGCCTGGTCGGAGATGGGCGCGGTCATCGACCCGGGCGACCCCTGGGGCTCGGCGGCCCGGGCCTACCAGCACGTGATCCTGAACCGCGATCTCCGGAGCAAGCTCGCCCTGATGAAGTCGCTGTGCCGGAGCTACCGCGCCGCCGGGGCGGTGCTGCACAGCGACCGGTCGTGCAAGCCCTACTCCATCGGCCAGATCGACCTCCGGGAGCGGCTGACCCGGGAGGCGGGGGTGCGCGCCCTGGTGCTGGAGGCCGACCACGGCGACCCGCGCGCCTGGTCGCCGGAGCAGGCCGACACCCGCCTGCGCGCCTTCATGGAGGCCTTCGGGTGACCCGGCCCGCCGCCATGGGCGTGGACGTGGGCAGCACCACCTGGAAGGCGGTGGTCATCGACCGCTCCGGCGCCATCCTGGCCAGCCTGGTGGAACCGGCCGACCCGCTGGTGGAGTCCCAGACCGAGCGCGGCCTGGCCGAGCTGCGGCGTCGGGCCGGCGCCCCGCCGGAGCTGCCGCTGGGGTCCACCGGCTACGGCCGCAAGCGGGTGGCGGCAGGCCGCTCCCTCACCGAGATCACCTGCCACGCTCGCGGCGCCTTCGCCCGCACCGGCAGGCCGGGGGTGCTGGTGGACATCGGCGGCCAGGACACCAAGGTCATCCGCATCGACGGCCGCGGCGAGGTGCTGGACTTCGCCATGAACGACAAGTGCGCTGCCGGCACCGGCCGCTTCCTGGAGGTGATCCTGGGGCGGCTGCGGGTGCCGCTCGACGAGGTGGCGGCCCGGGTGGCGGCCGCGCCGCGGGCCGTGAACGTCTCCAGCACCTGCACCGTCTTCGCCGAGAGCGAGGTGGTGTCGCTGGTGGCCGGCGGCGAGCCGGTGGAGGGCATCGTGCGCGGGCTGCACGCCTCGCTGGCCCGGCGGGTGGCCACGCTGGCCGGCGCGGTGCCGCCCGGGGACGCGATCTTCCTCTCCGGCGGCGTGGCCCTGAACCCGGCCATGGTCTCAGCGCTGGCCGAGGCCCTGGGGCGCCCGGTAGCGGTGGTGCCCGACCCGCAGCTGGTGGGCGCGCTCGGGGCGGCGCTGGCGGCGGAAGCGGTGCGGCCGTCCACGGTCGCGTCGTAGCCGGCGGCTCCGGCTGCTCCGGCCCGGCGTTCCCCACCTGGCGCGACAGGTGGGGTGGACGCTCACCTGCGCCCCCTTCACCCTTCCTCGGGGGTTGCCGCGGACCACGCGATGGTCGAGAGTCTGGACGTGGACTTCACCTGTCCGCGCTGCGGCCGCCCCAACGGCAGCTCGGACGCACGCCTCCGCACCGTCAGGTGCGCGTGCGGCCAGACGCTGACCGTCGGGTCGCCCGCGCCGGCCGCCTCCTTGCGGTCCGCACCGCTTCGCCCGCCGCCGCTGCCCACCCGCGCCGAATCGCCCCGCGCGGCCTACGACCCGGTGGCGGCGCACCACGGCCTGCTCATTCAGGAGCGGCAGGCGCGGGCCCTGGAGGCGCCCCAGCCGTTCCTCGTGCCCGAGGTGGACGACGCGGACCTACGGGACGTCGACGTCGTG
>DASRTO010000519.1:0-5218 GCA_035655915.1 Anaeromyxobacteraceae bacterium | reverse complement strand
GCTCCGGCCCAAGACCACCTACTTCACGAGCGACTGCGCCGTGAACATCGCCCCCGAGGCAGAGGACCTGGCCGAGATCGCCCTCCTGGCCGCCGGCATGGTGCGCTCGCTCGGCATCGAGCCGAGGGTGGCCATGCTGTCGTTCTCCAACTACGGAGGCAGCGAGCATCCCCTGGCGCGCAAGGTTCGCCGGGCCACCGCCATTGCCCGCGAGCGCGCCCCTGACCTCGTCGTCGACGGCGAGATCCAGCTCTTCACGGCGCTCGACGAGGCCACGCGAGGACACTACTTCCCCCACTCGGAGCTGCACCAGAACGCCAACGTGCTCGTCTTCCCCGACCTGCAGTCCGGCACCCTGGCCCTCCACCTGCTACAGAAGGTCGGGGACGCGGTGGCGGTGGGCCCGCTGCTCACCGGGACGCGGCGCCCGTTCCACATCCTCCAGCACGGCAGCTCCGCCGAGGACGTGGTGAACGTGGCCGCCCTGGCGGTGGTGCAGGCGGCGGAGGAGAAGAAGCTCCGCGAGGTGGAGCCCCGGCCCGGCTCGGGCCCGGACGCCGCGCCGCGGCGGGCCGCCGGCCCCGACCGGGGCCGATGAGGCTTGCCTTTGTGCGGACGGTGACTTAGATACGCGGACGCCCGCGCGATTAGCTCAGCTGGATAGAGCGTCGGCCTCCGGAGCCGAAGGCCACAGGTTCGAATCCTGTATCGCGCGCCAGTCCAGGGGCCGGGACTTCCGACGGTTTCTCCACCGGGTCCCGGCCTTCTTCTTGCCCGATCCTTGCCGTCCGTACCACCGGCGTACCAGGCCGCCGGTCTTCCCCTGCCGGATTCTGCAAATTCGTCCCATCGCTCGACCGCGACGCGGCCTCCGGCAGGCGAGGCGCCAGGGAGCCGCAAGTCCGAAGCGCAGCCGGTTCACCTCCGCGGACATGAAGTCGGGCGTGAAGTGGCTGTAGCGCCGCTCGGCGATCTTGCTTCGAGGGGCTTCCCGGCGAGTTCGCCCAGCACGACTTCGGGCACGTGGACGTCCGTTTCATGGACCGGCTCGGCGAAGCGAATCCACTTCTTCGCCTCGCGGCTCAAGTACTCGCGCTGGGTCGAGGTGAGCATCGTTCGTGCTCTTGGCTGAGCGGCCGGCGCGCTAGCCTCGGACCCGGTCAGGCGCCCGGCTGGTCTCCAAGGAGCGAGGCGGCCTGGGCCTGGATCTCGGCGGTGAAGTGGTCGACGAAGGCCCGGATGCGCCCGATTCGGCGCGAATCCCGGTGGAGCACCAGCCAGAGCTCGCGCACGACCACCTCCCTCGGCCCGAGCAGGCGGACCAGGGCCGGCTCGGCGTCGGCGAGGTAGCAGGGGAGCACCGCCAACCCCAGCCCGCCCACGGCGGCCGGGAGGAGCAGGTCCACCCGGTTGGCGCGCAGGGCGAAGCGGGATCCCTCGGCACGGTCGTCCAGCCACCGCGCCTCCGGCAGCGCCGCCAGGCTGGCGTGATAGCCGAGCAGCGAATGCCCCCGGGTGGGCTCGGCGGGATCGAAGGGATGGACGGCCAGGTACTCCCGGGAGGCGTACAGGCCGTGGCCGAGGGCCGCCACGCGCCGGGAGGCGAGCTGGGCCTGAGACGGCCGGACGAAGCGGACGGCGACGTCGGCCTCCCGTCGGATGAGGCTGGCGGGGCGGTTGTCCGCCAGCAGCTCGAAAGCCACCAGCGGGTGGCGCAGCCGGAAGCTGCAGAGGATCGAGGCGAGCCGGTGGCGGCCGAAGGCGTCGCTGGTGGCGATGCGCACCACGCCCTCGAGCCGCTGATCGGCCCGGTCGGCCTCCCGCTCCATCGCCGCGATGTCCGCTTCCACGCGCTCGGCGGTCTCCAGCAGCCGCTGGCCCACCGCCGTGAGGCGGTGTCCCGAGGCGGTGCGATCGAAGACGCGAGTGCCCAGGTCCCGCTCCAGGGCGCGGACCCGGCGGCTAACCGTGGAGGGGTCGACCTCCAGCTCCTCGGCCGCGCGCTCCAGCGACTGGTGGCGGGCCAGGGCGAGGATGAAGTGAAGCGCGTTCCAGTCCAGGGCATCCATGGTCCCACCGTCGTCCGGGAGGCGATGCGGCCGATGGCCGGGATTCTCATCGCGCGCGTCGCGTCGAGGCAAGGGGCGGTGGGTCGAACGGCGGCGCGCCCCCAAACGGGGGCGCATCCCGAGTCGACGCGGAGGCTGGCGCGATGGGCGACGAGCGGCAGCCGACGGCGGGGCCTGCGGGCGCCGGTCGCCAGTCGGCGAGGCCGGCTCACGCCGGCTGGGGCGTGGAGCTGACCGGCCCTGGCCCGGGGCCGACCGGCTCGGGCGCTGGCTCGGCGCGGTCGGGCTCGAGGTCCGGCGGCAGGAGCTTGTAGAGCACCGGCGTCACCACGCGGGTGAGCACGGTCGACGACACCAGGCCGCCCAGGATCACCAGCGCCAGCGGCGAGTAGAGCGCCGAGCGCTCCAGCGCCAGCGGGACGAGCCCCCCGATGGCGGTGAGGGTGGTGAGCAGGATGGGGATGAAGCGCTTCTCGCCCGCCTCTTCGATGGCCTCGTCGAGCGGCCGGCCCTGCTGGCGCAGCTGGTTGGTGAAGTCCACCAGCAGGATGGAGTTCTTCACCTCGATCCCCATGAGGGCCACGAAGCCGATGGTGGCGGTGAAGCTGAGCGTGTAGCCGGAGAGCAGGAGCGCCAGCATGCCGCCCACGATGCCGAGCGGGATCACCGAGGCCACGATGACCGTGGAGCGGAAGGTACGGAACTCCAGTACCAGGATGGCGAGCACGCCCAGGACGGCCACGATGATGGCCGATCCCACGCCGCCGAAGCTCTCCTGCCGGCTCTCGAACTCGCCCGCCGGGACGATGCGCACCCCGGCCGGCCACTTCTCGGCGTCCAGCCGTGCCAGGACCGCCTTGGTGAGCTTATCGACGTTGAACCCCTCGCGAACGTCGGCGGTGACGGTGGTGCTGCGGATCTTGTCGTGGTGGTAGATGCGGGCCGGGGAGGGCTCGAGCGCCAGCGAGGCCACCTGGGCCAGCGGGACCGGGCCGCCCGCGCCGGAGAGGTAGACGCGGTCGAGGACGCCCGGGCCGGGGCGCGACCCGCCCGGCAGGGCGGGGCTGGCGCCGGCCTCGCGGGCCAGGACGAGGCGGATGTCGCGGGCTTCCTCGGCGGCGGCCTCGCGCCAGGTCCCGGCCACGAGGCCGCCCACCGCGAGCCGAACCGCCCGGTCCACCTCGGGCACGGGCACCCCGACCAGGCCGGCCCGCTCCCGGTCGATCCGCACCCGCAGGTCGCTCTTGCGGTCGCGGCTGGGGTTGCGCACGTAGCGGGTCCCCCCGGTCGAGGCCAAGAGGCCCTCCACCCGCGCCGCGGCGGCGGAGAGGGCGGCCGGGTCGTCGGCGAGGACGCGGATGGCCACCGGGGCATCCACCGGCGGCCCCTGCTCGAACTCCCGGACCTCGATGCGGGCGCCGGCGTAGCCGGAGAGCTCGGCCCGCAGCGCCGCCAGCACCTCGGCGGTGCGCCCGGCGTCGCGGGTGGTGAGCTCGGCCAGCACCTCGGCGAAGCCGGCCTTCTCGTTCTGCTGGCCGACGTTGTAGTAGACGCTGGGGTTGCCCTTCCCGACGTTGGCGGTGACCCGGCGCACTTCGGGGTGGCGCGCCAGGGCGGCCTCGATGGCGCGCGCGGCGCGGTCGGCCTCGCCGAGGCTCGAGCCCTCCGGGGCCTCGGCGGTGACGCGGAACTGCGGGATGCCGGCCTTGGGGAACAGGCTGAAGCCGATCACCGGCGCCAACGCCAGGGAGCCGACGAAGAGGACGGCGGCGATGCCCAGGGTCAGCGCCGGCCGGGCGATGGCCCGGTGCAGGACCGGCCGGTAGGAGGCCCGGATGCCGCGCTCCAGCCAGCGGAAGGCCAGGTTGCCGTGCTCGCCCTCGCCGCGCAGGAAGCGGGAAGCCAGGAAGGGGACCACCGTGAGCGAGACCCCCAGCGAGGCCAGGATGGTGACGACCACCGCCATGGGCATGGAGCGGATGAACTGGCCGGCGCCGCCCGGCAGGGCCAGGAGGGGCAGGAAGGCGAACACCAGCGTGGCGGTGCAGCCCAGCACCGAGAGGGTGATCTGCCTCGTGGCCTCGACGGCTGCCCGTCGCGGCGAGTGCCCCTCGCGGAGGAAGCGGGCGATGTTCTCCACCACCACCACCGAGTCGTCCACCAAGAGGCCCAGGGCGATGACGAACCCCACGATGGAGAGCTGGTTCACGGAGTAGCCGAGGAGGTGCAGCAGGGTCAGGCCCACCGCCAGCGAGAGGGGGATGGAGATCATCACCACCCCGGAGGCGCGCAGGCCCAGCGGCAGCAAGGTCACCAGCACCAGCAGGATGGCGATGCCGAAGTCCCGGCCGAACCCGGCGAGCCGGTGCTCCACGTTCTGGGTCTGGTCGAAGGCGATCTCCAGCGTCACCCCCGGCGGCAGGGAGGGGCGGAAGGCCTCCAGCGCCTGTCCCAGACCCTGTCGCACCGCGAAGAGGTTCTGGTGCTCCTTCTGGTTGGCGGCCAGCAGCACGGCCGGACGGCCGTCGAAGCGCACCAGGTGGGTGGCCTCGCCGTCGACCTGGGCCACCGCCGCCACGTCGCGCACCCGGACGGTGCGGCCCTCGACGCTGCGGACCGCGGTGTCGGCGATCTCGCCCACCGAGGCGTAGTCGCCGCTGGTCTTGACGCTGAGCTGACGGGCCCCGGCGTCCACGGCGCCGGCGGGGACCGCCTGGGCGTCGGCGCGGATGGCCTGGTAGACCTCGAGCGGGGAGATGCCCAGGGCCGCCATGCGGCCGCCGTCCAGGGCCACCTGGACCTCCTGGCGCGGCAGGCCGGCCAGCTCCACCTTGCCCACCCCCGGGACCGCCTCCAGTCGGGACTTGAGGTCGCGCGCCAGCCGCTCCAGCTCGCGGTAGGGCACGGCGTCGCCGGCGAGGGCCACCTGCAGGATGTTCACCTTGGCGGCGTTGAACTCCTCCACCTGAAGGCGCGCCAGCTCGGCCGGCAGGCGCGAGCGCAGGGCCGTGACCTCGCGGATCACCTCGTCGCGCTTGCGGGCCGGGTCGGTGCCGGGCGTGAACTCGATCATGACCACGCCCAGGCCGTCCTCGATGGTGGTCTTGAGCCGCTTCACGTCGTCGAGGGCCTTGAGCTCGGCCTCGACC
>DASRTO010000518.1:0-5060 GCA_035655915.1 Anaeromyxobacteraceae bacterium | reverse complement strand
GCGTAGACCGGGGGCAGCCGGTCGGCCAGCCACCCTCCCAGGAAGAGCGCCGCCGCCACGCCCAGGAAGCGCAGTGGCCGGTCCTCGCCCAGCGCCAGGCGGCCGGCGGCGCTGCCGGCGAAGGCGAAGGCGGCCCAGTTGAAGAGGTGGAACTGGGCGCGGGGCCAGTCGGCGAAGAGGTAGTCGAGGAGCCGGCTGGGCGGGTGTTGCCAGCCGGCCACCACCGGCGCCAGGAACGCGAAGAAGGCCGCTCCGGCGATGGCGAGCACGGCGTGCAGGCGCGGCGGGACCCCCACCGTGGCCAGGGCGGTCAGCAGCAGGGAGACGGCGATGACGTTGAGGACATCGACCTTGAGGATGGTCTCCCAGCCTCCGGGTACCCGCCAGGCGCCGCCCAGCAGGTACTCCGCCAGGCGGAACAGGTAGGCCACGCCCAGGAGCCAGAGGGCGCGCCACAGGGCCCGCCGGCGCCGCTCCCCCGCCAGCATGCCCCGGCGGGCCAGTGCCGCGTCCCCCAGCACCTGGGACATCCCGGCCATGTAGAGGAACGACGGGGCGGCGAAGCCTCCGATGATGTTGAGCAGGTCGTGGAGGCCGCCCTGCGCCACCGAGTCGAGGCGCCAGGCGTCATAGGCGTGCCATTCCACCATGAACAGCACGGCCAGGCCGCGCTGCCAGTCCAGCCACAGCTTGCGCCTGGGACTCCCCTCGCCCATGGCGGGACGTTGCCACGCCGCCGCCGGGCGGCGCAAGGCGGGGACGGCCGAGTGAAGGTCGCGGGAGCGGGGCCCGGCGGCTACTTGTCGCGGTAGGTGATGCGGCCGCGCGTGAGATCGTAGGGAGACAGCTCCAGCTTGACGCGGTCGCCCGGGATGATGCGGATGTGGAACTTCTTCATCTTCCCGGAGGCGTAGGCGAGCACGGTTGGGCCGTTGTCCACCTTGACGCGGTACATGCCGCCGGCGAGGGCCTCCTCGACGGTTCCCTGTACCTCGATGCCTGCTTCCTTCTCGCTCACGCCCGGGTCGTCCCCTTGCCTCTCTTCGAGAAGATCGAGCGGCCTCGGACTGCCGACCGAGGCCGCTCGATGGCTACCAGTCGACCGTGTGGTCTAACCGCGACGGACGTTGGCGGCCTGGAGCCCCTTCGGGCCCTGGACCACGTCGAACTCCACCTTCTCCCCTTCCTTCAGGGTGCGGAACCCGTCCATCTGGATCGCAGTGTGGTGGACGAAGACGTCCTCGCCACCCTCCTGTGAAATGAACCCGTAGCCCTTCGCGTCGTTGAACCACTTCACGGTGCCGGTTGCCATCTCTTCACGTTCCCTGTTTCGAGTTTCGGATTCGGGCCGACCGCCGGCCCGGCTCGGGCCGCCATGGCCCGCACCATGGCGGCGAAATATCCCCGAAACGACCCTTTACCGTCAAGGCCGCTTCGAGGCGGCGCCCGTTTCCCGGACGCGTACCTGCTCTCCCTCGAGGATGCGCTGGGTGCCTGCCGACCCTACCCGCCCCACAGCCAGCGCGCCGCCCACAGGCCCAGCACGCCGGACCCGAGGCAGCCCAGCACCGTGGCGCCCAGGTAGGTGAAGCCAAGCCCCCAGGCGCCCCGCTCCAGGTAGCCCAGCAGCTCGTAGTTGAAGGACGAGTAGGTGGTGAATCCACCCATGACGCCGGTGGCCAGGAAGATGCGGAGCTCCGGGGAGATGGCCCCCGCGGTGAGCCCCAGGTACATCACCAACGAGATGAGGAACGAGCCCCCCACGTTCACGATGAGCGTCCCGGCGGGGAAGGTGGCGCCGAGGACCGAGGCGGCCCAGCCGCCCACCAGGTAGCGGGCTCCGGAGCCCGCGGCGCCGCCCAGGCACACCAGGAGGAAGCGCGTCATGGGGTGGCGGCAGGCCGCCGGCCCGCCGGGTGGCCGCAGCATAGGAGCGGCCGCGGCCGGCCGGCAAGCGCCCCCGCCGCCCCGGGTGGAGAAGGACCCGGCGGGCAGGCGGCGGGGGGGAGGTCGCCGCCGGAGCCCGCCGAGTCCACCGGGGCTACGGCCCCAGCGCCTGCAAGAGGGCCCGGGCCCGCTCGCCGGCGGGTCCGGCGGTCGCGGCCAGCGCGGCGAGCTCCTGGCGCCCGCGCGCCGCCTCCTCCGGGATGCCGAGCAGCGCCTCGGCGTGGACCAGCCGGACCTGGACGTCCTCAGGGGCCAGCCGCCGCGCCGCCTCGGCGCACAGGTAGGCGGCCCAGATCTTTCCCTGGCGCCGCGCCACCTGGGCCAGCAGCGCCCACGGCATGGGGTCGCGGGGGTTGGCGATGGCCAGGCCCTCCAGGATGGCCTCGGCGGCGTCGAGCCGCCCGGCCTCCAGCTCGGCCCCGGCCAGCCGGGCCACGGTGCAGCCCAGCTCGGCGGTCATCCCCATCGCCTCGGCCAGGGTGCGGCCCCGGGCCATCTCCTCCATGGTGATCACGGTCCTCCTCCTTCCCCTCAGCGGATGTTGTTCACCGCCGTCATGGCTGCGTCGTGCGTGGCCTTCAGGACGTTGGAGACGGTGGCGAACATCTGGTTGGTCTTCTGCACCATCCGCTCGATCTCCATGAGCTGCAGGCGCTCGTCGTTCTCCTTGGAGACGCCGCCGGAGCTGCCGGAGGAGGACGCCGAGGCGGTGGCCGGCCCGCCGTCGATGGCCGATACCGCCGCCGGCAGCAGCTCGCCGGCCGCCCTCTGGACCAGCGGCGCGGCCCAGGGGGCGCCGAGCGGGATCATGAGGGCGCCCAGCAACTGCGGGCCGAGGTCGGTCGCCAGCTTGTTCACCAGCTGCGGCAGGGCCGGAATCACCTTCTCCAGGGCCGCCAGCGGCGGGAAGACCTTCTTGAGGAGCCCGAAGAGGCCGCCCGACGACTTCTTGGCCGACGAGGCGCTGCTGGAGGCGGTGCGGCTGGTCCGGCCGGCCTTGAAGTCCTTCATCTTCTGCTCGAGCTCGTCGTTGCTCTTCTTCACCACCAGCTTCATGAATCTGAAGAGCTTGTCCTCGATGGTGAGCCCGGGGTCGTCGAGGAACGCCCACTCCCCCTTGCTGGCGGCGGCGCCCGAGGCGCTGGTCGCGCCCGCCGCCGCGGCCGCGCCGGAGGTGGCGCCGGCCGCGGCCTTGGGCGCCGCCGCGTAACCGGCCACCGACAGGGCGTGCCCGGCGGGGATCTCGACCACGAAGGCGCGCACCGGCTCGAGCCGCAGGATGGAGGCGCCCAGGCTGCGGCCGACGTCGCCGGCCAGGCGATCGATGGGCTTCCCGGCGACCCGCTGCAGGGCGGTGGCCACGGCCGCCCCGGCCCGGGCGGCCGCGGCCCCGGCGGTCGCGCCGGCCCGGCGGCTGGCCTCGCGGCTGAGGGCTCCGGCGGCGTCCGTCGGGGTCTGGTAGGGGGGAGGCGTCGCCTTCCCCGCGACGTCGGCGCTCTTCATCTTGGTCCCGTCCTTTCCGGTGGTGGTCGAAGGCACCTCCCCGAGGAGCGCGCTCCGTGCCAGCCGGCGGGACCGGGCCGGCGGGGGGTTGGGCCGGCGGCCGGGTCCGCCGCCGGGCCGCCCGTCCGCTCACCGGACGCCCGCGGCGCCAGGCCCCCCGACCCGCTCCCGGCGCCGTGCCGCGCGACCGCCCCCTGGATTACAGTCCCCACATGCGGTACCTCGGCCTCGACCTCGGCCGCGCCACCATCGGCCTGGCGTTGGCCGACGACGTCCTCCGCACCGCCCGGCCGCTGCGAGCCCTCCGGCGGCGCGGCGACGAGGCGGACCTGGCCGCCCTCCGCCAGGTGGTGGAGGCGTACGAGGTGGGGCGGGTGGTGGTGGGCCTTCCCCTCAACATGGACGGCAGCCAGGGGCCGTCGGCGCGGATGGCCCAGGCCTTCGCCGACCGGCTCGCGGCGCTGGGCCTTCCGGTGCAGCTCTTCGACGAGCGCCTTTCCACGTTCGAGGCCGAGTCGCGGCTGCGGGAGCGCGGCTTCTCCTCCCGCGCCATGCGGGATAAGCTGGACGCGGAGGCCGCGGCGGTGATCCTGCAAGGCTGGCTCGACCAGGGGACGCCATGAGGGCGCTGCGCGCGCTGGGCGGGGTGGTCCTCGTGCTCGCGCTCGCCGCCCTCGGGGCCGCCGGCTTCGCGGGCTGGCGCCTCTACCGGTTCCAGCGCGTCGCCTTCGGCAGCGGCGAGGAGAAGGTGGTGGAGGTGCCGACCGGCGCGAGCGCCCGCGAGGTGGTCCGGCTCCTGGCCCGGGGGGGAGTGGTGGCCGACGAGCGGCTCGCCTGGTGGTGGGTGCGCTGGGTGCGGCGCGATCCCCGCCCCATGAAGGCCGGCGAGTACGCCTTCGCCGGTCCGCTCCGTCCCGATGAGGTGCTGGAGCGCCTCTACCGGGGCGAGGTGAAGACCTACCACTTCACCATCCCCGAGGGGCTGCGCATGGAGGAGGTGGCCTCGCTGGTGGAGCGCGCCGGGCTGGGGCGCGCCGACGAGCTGCTGGCCCTCATGCGCGACCCGCAGGGAGCCCGCACCATGGGCGTGCCCTTCCACGACCTGGAAGGCTACCTCTACCCCGAGACCTACACCTTCCCGCGCGGCCCGAAGGCCCAGGCGGTGGTGGCCGCCATGGTGGCGCGCGCCAAGGAGGCCTACCGCCGCGCCGACGCCCAGCGCCTGCCCGGCGTGACCCTCGACGAGGCGCGGACCTTCGTGCTGGCCTCCATCGTGGAGAAGGAGACGGGACGCGCCGAGGAGCGGCCGCGGGTGGCCTGCGTCTTCCACAATCGCCTCCAGAAGGGGATGCGCCTCGCCACCGACCCGACCGTGCTCTACGCCAAGCAGCTACGCACCGGCGCCTGGTCGAGGAACATCACCAAGGCAGACCTCCTGGCCGACCACCCCTACAACACCTACACCCGGGCCGGGCTCCCGCCGGGCCCCATCGCCAGCCCGGGCGAGGCGGCGCTGGTGGCGGCCCTGCACCCCTCCGAGTGCCGCGACCTGTACTTCGTATCCCGAAACGACGGTAGCCACGAGTTCTGCCCCGACCTGGCCTGCCACA
>DASRTO010000517.1:0-2132 GCA_035655915.1 Anaeromyxobacteraceae bacterium | reverse complement strand
GCCGGCCCCGAGCACGTCCCCCTCGGGGTTCAGGAAGCTCTCCAGGCGCCGCCGCTGGTAGGGCTTCAGGTGGGGCAGGGCCAGCGCCGCCGCCAGCAGCGCGGCCCCGGCGGCCAGGGCCACCGCGCGCCAGCGCACCCCCGCGAACAGGATCATGGTGAAGCCGATGGAGACCACGATGAGCGCGGTGCCGAGGTCGGGCTGCCTGAGGATGAGCGCGGCCGGCAGCAGCGTCAGCCCCGCCGGGACCGCCACCCCGAGGAGCCCGTAGCCCCGGCGGGCCCGCCCCGCCTCCTTCTCGGCGTCCCGGTGGAACCAGCGGGCCACCGCCACCATCACCGCGATCTTGGCGAGCTCGGCGGGCTGGAAGTTCACGGGGCCGATGGTGAGCCAGCGCCGCGCTCCCATGACCACCCGGCCCTTCACCAGCACCGCCAGCAGCAGCAGGATGACCAGGCCGTAGAAGACGTAGGCCAGGCGCAGGAAGGCGCGGTAGTCGACCATCGCCACCGCCAGGGCCAGGAAGACCCCCACCCCCATCCACCCCAGCTGCGGGATCCAGACCGGGGCGTGGGCGCTGCGCGACGCCGAGGCGAGGTTCCACACCCCGAGCGCCGAGATGGCGGCCGCCAGCCCCGCCACCGGCCAGGGGAAGTGTTCCAGGAGGCGGCGGCGGCTTCCCCCGGCCAGGACGGCCAGGCCGGAGACGTCAAGCGCCATGGTCGGCCCCCCCGCCCGCGGCGGCGCGCGCGCCCTGCCGGAAGGGCTTCTCCGGCCCGGCCGGGCCCGGCGCCGGCGGCGGCGTCGGGGCCGGAGGCGGCTCGGGGGGACGGCCCGCCCCGGCGCGCTCGGCCTCGTCCTGCTTGCGCAGCTCCAGCCACTTCTTCACCACCGCGCTGGCGGTGGGGGCGGCGTTGGATGCGCCGAAGCCGGAGTGCTCGTTCAGCACCACCACCACGATCTGCGGGTCGTCGGCGGGGGCGAAGGCGGCGAACCAGGCGTGGTCGCGCTCGAAGTAGCCCACCTGGGAGGCCTTGAGCCGGTGGGCCCCCATCTTCACCACCTGGGCGGTGCCGGTCTTGCCGGCCATGACCACGTCCTTGAGGCGCGACCACCAGCCCGTGCCGAACGGCTTGTTCACCGCCGCCAGGAGCCCCTGCATCACCGCCGCCCGCGTCTCGGGCTTCAGGGGGAGCTTCCCCCGCTCCTCGGGTGCGAACGCCTTCACCACCTCCCCGCGGGCGTCCTCCAGCCGCAGCACCACCTGGGGGCGCCACACCGTGCCCGAGGCCATCGCCGCGAAGAGCACCAGCTGCTGCAGCGGCGTCACGTTCACGTCCCCCTGTCCGATCGCCAGATTCACCGCCATTCCGCGCTGGTAGCCGCCGGGGATGTGGGCGTCGTGCCAGGCCTCGTCGGGCATGACCCCCGGGATCTCGCGGTCGGAGATGTCCAGGCCGGTGGGCCGGCCCAGGCCCAGCAGCCCACCCCAGTGCGCGATCCTGTCCGCGCCCAGGTGCGCCCCCAGCGTGTAGAAGAAGACGTCGCAGCTCGCCCCCAGGGCGTGCTCCAGGTCCACCGTCCCGTGGCCGGAGTCCTTGTCGCAGCGCCACCGGTAGCGACCGCCCATGCTGAAGTAGCCCGGGCACCACACCGTGCCGCCTTTCTTGAAGACCCCCTCCTCAAGGGCCGCCACCGCGGTGACCACCTTGAAGGTCGAGCCGGGGTGGTAGTGCTGCTGGATGGACCGGAACAGCTCCGGCTGCAGCGGGTCGGAGGCGATCTCGGCCAGCTCCGCCTTGGTGATGCGGCCGGAGAGCTTGTTGGGATCGGTGGCCGGCCGATCGACCAGCGTCAGCAGGAACCCGGTCTTGGGGTCCAGGGCCAGCACCGCGCCCGCCGTCCCCGGGAAGGTCCGCTCGGCGAACTCCTGGAGCCGCCAGTCGAGGGAGAGCACCAGGTTCTGGCCCGGCCGCGAGGGCTGCCGGCGGTGGGCCTCCGGGATGAGGTCCGAGCCGCGCAGGGCGTTGCCGCGCGCGTCCACCACCACCCGCTGCTTCCCGTCCACGCCGCGCAGCTCGGCCTCCCAGCGCCGCTCCAGCCCGCGCCGGCCGATGTAGTCGCCGAGCTGG
>DASRTO010000516.1:0-9259 GCA_035655915.1 Anaeromyxobacteraceae bacterium | reverse complement strand
GTCCCGCTCCGGGGGCGGCGCGGCCTGGGGCGCCCCGGCCCCGTCCGCAGGCGCCTCCTCCGGCTGCCGGGGCCCGTAGTACTCCTGGGCCAGCCAGTCCAGGGTGGGACGGACCGCTTCGCGCACCGCCGGCTCCCGATCGGAGAGCAGCCGCCACAGGGCCAGGGCGGCGGCGCTCTCCGAGGCGCACAGGCGCGAGAGCTCCGCCGCCAGCCCGGGGGCCAGGCGCTCCCGCGGGAGCGGCGGCTCCCCGAAGGCCGCCCGAAGCGCCCGCAGCACCGGCTCGGCGGCCCGCGGCTCGGCGCGGATCTCGTCGGCGACGAGGTCGCAGCGCTGCACGTCCGAGAGCCCCTCGGGGCGGAAGCCGGGCATGGACAGCCCCAGCTCCTTGACGATGGCGCGCGTCTCCTCGGGGACCAGCGCCACGTAGAGGAACACCGAGAGCTGGTCGCGATCGAGCTCGTGCAGCGGGGGCTCGGTCAGCAGCCGCGCCCCGGGGCGGGCCGCTCGCGCCGAGGCCTTGGCCGCCCGCGGCACGGGCCCCTACTGCGCCGCCTCGCGAGTCTCGGCCTGGTACTTCTCGCCCTGGCCGATCTTCCAGGCCTCGGCCACCGGCAGCTCGAGCTTGTAGCTGGCCGAGACGTCGGCGCCGGACTGGCCCCGGGCCTCCACGCCCAGGGTGAAAACCACCTTGGCGGCCTCGCGCGGGAAGGGGTCGACGTACCAGGTCCCGAAGAGGACCCCCGGCGGGAAGTCCTCGGAGAAGCGCTCCGGATCGACGAGCTTCATGTAGGGCTCGCCCGGGCCGGTCATCTCGCCGTAGGGCTTTCCCTTGTCGTCGAGGAACTGGAACCCCAGCTGGCGGAAGGCCGCCGGCACCACCGCCTTGGTGACGGTGCGGGTCGTGCCCGGGACGGTCTCCTTCTCCATCCGGCGCGGCGCCCCCCACAGGGCGAAGTCGATGCGCAGCGACCGGCCCCCTCCCTCGGGGTTGGCCGCCGGCCCGAAGGAGAGCACGTCCAGGCGCAGGCCGCGGTCGGCCAACGACCAGAGGGGCTCGTACTTGCCGTCGCGCAGCTGGGCCAGGCGCTCGTCGGCGTAGCGCTGCCACTCGGCGCGGGCGGCCCCCTCGTCCTTGGCCTTGGCCTCCTTGCCCTTGGCCGGCCGGAGCGCCTCGGAGGCGCGGGCGAAGGCCGGGTGGCGGTTGCGCCAGGTGGCCAGCTCGTCGAAGTACCAGCGCAGCAGCGCCCGGGCCTCGTCGCGCCACTCCTTGGGCTTGTCGGGGGCCACCTCGCGGGAGAGCGAGCCTCGCTCCAGGAACTCGCGCTTGAGCTGGGCCCGCTCCAGGCGCGCCTCGGCGGCGTCGCTGCGGGAGCGCCAGGTGATGAGGAAGGCGACAGCGACTGCGGCCGCCACGATCAGGGGCACGGTGACGCGCACCACGGGGTTCATGCCGCAAGGGATACCGCCCCGGGGTGGGGCGAGGCAACTACTCCAGCGAGGCGACGAGTGTCTCCACGTGTCGCACACCGCCGCGGTCCAGCTCGTAGACGAAGGCCCGGGCCCGACGCACCGGCTCGTCGGCGACGCGGCTGGCCGATCCGGCGCACAGCACCGGGGTGGTGCCGCTGGGCGCCGGCAGCTCCAGCCGGAAGGCGCAGTGGCGGTGGCCGTGGAGCACCGCCGCCACCGGCATCTCCGCCACCAGCCGCACCACCTTGTCGGCGTCGGCGAGGGGCATGCGGGCCACGGCGGCGTCGGAGGGGATGCGCTCCGGCGGCAGCACCAGGTGGTGGTGCAGCGCCAGGAGCACCGCCCGCCCCTCCTTGGCGTGCTGGCGCACCAGGTCCCGCACCGCCTGGAGCTGCTGCGGCCCGAGCCGCCCGGCGGTGCGGAAGGGGTCCTCGCCGTAGCGGGCGCTGTCGAGGGCCAGCAGCACCACCTCGGGGGAGAGCGTCACCGCCAGCGGATAGGGTGAGACGGCCCGCTTCATGCCGCGGCCGTTCGGGCCGACGGTGCGCAGGAAGCGCCCCTTCTCGGCAGCCTCCTCGGTCCACACGTCGTGGTTGCCCGGCACCAACGTGAGGCGCCCCTTCTCGGCCCAGAAGCGCAGGAGGTCGGCCGCCTTCTCGAACTCGCCGGTCTCACCGGAGGCGGTCAGATCGCCGGTGACCACCAGGTGATCCACCTGGGACTCGCGCAGCGCCGCCAGCAGCTGCCGGGCCAGCCGCGCCGAGTGCTTGTCGCAGTCCTTGGGGGTGAGCCCATGGCGCGGGTAGCGCCGGCGGTCGGCCAGGTGGAGATCGCTCAGGTGCCCGAGGCGCAAGCGGGCGGGATGCTAGCGGCGGCCGCGCCGGCCTGTCAAACGGTCACGGCCAGGGCAGCTGGAGCCCGAGGGCCGCGCCCAGCCCGCCGGCCAGCCCGGCCTCCCGGGCCCGGCCCCCTCCGGCCAGGATCTCCCGCAGCCCGCCCTCGGCGGTGAGCCAGCTCCGGCCGGGGAGCTGCCAGGCCAGGGCCAGGCGCGCCGAGACCCCGAGCGCGGCGGCGCATTCGTCGGCGGAGGCCGTGGTGAAGGCGCAGGCGAGCTCCACGGTCGGGCCGGCCGCCGCCAGCAGCGTGGCCCCCGGGATCTCCAGGAGCAGCAGGCCCTCCGGCGCCAGGCCGGCCTCGAGGGAGCTCTCGCTGGCCGGGACCCCGGCTCCGTGCGCGAAGAGCAGGCCGGAGACGCCGAGGACCAGCCCGCCGCCCCGGCCGAGGGGCCAGGAGAGCGCCAGCGCCACCTCGGCGCCGCCGGTCCGCCCGGGCTGCGACCGGTAGCCGGCGGCGAGGGCGGTAGTGGGCGCCGGCAGCGGCGTGGGAGCGGCCGCCTCCAGCCAAGTCGGGCGGGGGGCGCCGGCCGGGGCACCGAGGACCCCGGCGGCCGCGCCGCCTTCCCGGCCCGGCGCGGGGACGGCGGGGACGGCGGCGATCCGCACCGCGACCTCGTCGCGAAGCAGCTCGGCGCCGCGCAGCCAGGCGCGCACCCGCACCCGGCCCGGCGGTCCCTCGGCCAGGGCGGTGAGCCGATCGGCGTGCCCCGGGACCGGCCGGGGGGCCGAGACCCGGGCCCCGTCGGCCTCCAGCACCACCTCGCCGGGGCGAGCCCCTCCGGCGACGAAGATCTCCAGGCGCAGGCGGCCCGGCCCGTCGGGCACGGCCTCGAGGGCGATCCGTCCCGACGGGGACCCGGGCAGGGCCACCCGGCGCTCGGTCCGGCCTCCGGGACCGCTGGCCCGGACTCGGGCGGTGGTCACGCCCGGCGGGACCTCCAGGGCGACCTCCAGGCGGCCGCGCCGGTCGGCCCGGAGCGGCCCGAGGGTCTCGCCGGCCAGCTCCACCGTCACGCCGGCGCCGGGCTCGGTCTCCACCGGGACCAGGGCCCGGCCTCGCAACGGGATGGCGGCGAACGCGACCCGGGCCGGCTCGCCGGGCGCCTCCACCACCGCGGAGACGATGGCGCGCAGGGGCGGCCCGCCGGCGGGCAGCTCGAGGGTGGCGGTCCATTCGTCCGGGGCGGCGCGCTCCGGGTCGCGCAGGACGCCTTCCAGCGCGCGGAGGCGAGGCGGGGGCGAGTCCGCGCCGGCCCCGGGCACGCGCACCCGCAGGGTGAGACGCGAGGTCTCCCCCAGCACCACCCGGCCCGGCGTCCAGGCGATGGTGGGATCGGCCGAGGCGGCGAGCAGCAGCGCGGCGAGGCAGGCGGCCACGGGCACAGTCTAGTCCAGACCGGGAACGGGCCCGCGCCTCGCGGTCGTCGGCCGGAGGGACCCCGCCCCTTTTCAGGCAGCCGCTTGACCTCGCCGTCCCGACGCTTATCAATTCTCGATGACCCGCAAGAACGCCTGGTCCCCCACCGAAGGGCCGTGCCCGGCTCCCCAGCAGCAGCCGCCGAGCTGCTTCCATTACTCCGGGGACGGGAAGCACGATCGGACCGAGGGCGAGCTGTGGGCGCCCAGCGAGGGCCCGGTGCGGAACGATCCCGGTGGCCCCGGTGGCGAGCCCGACGGCGAGACCCTCATCCCGCCGCGGATCGATCCAGAGGACTGGTAGGCCGGCCGCCCGCGGTGCGGACGCGCCGGGGACGCGACCTCGGCCGTCACATCCCACCCCCGGCGGGACGGCGGGGAGAGCTTTTCGTTTGCCATCCGGGCCGTGCCCGGGTATCCGAATTGAGGGGGCCCGTGAGGGCCGCCAGCGGAAGGAGAGGTCATGTCGGAGAAGGACAAGAAGGGCGGCTCGGCGACGGTCGCTCCGGTGATGGGGCCCCCGGCCTTCATCAACAAGGAGGACATCCCGCAGGTCCTGCCCATCCTGCCGCTGCGCAACTCGGTCTTCTTCCCGGGCGGCGTCCTCCCCCTAGCGGTGGGCCGGCAGAAGACCATCGCCCTCATCAAAGACGCGGTCCGCGACGAGCAGGTCATCGGCGTGGTGACGCAGCGCCGCGCCGAGGAGGAAGACCCCGGCGCCGCCGACCTCTACACGGTCGGTACGGTGGCGCGCATCGTGAAGCTGCTCAAGATGGGCGAGGACAACTACTCGCTGGTGGTGCAGGGCCTGGCGCGGGTACGGGTGCTGGACCTGGTGCAGGAGTCGCCCTACCTCAAGGCCCGCATCGAGGCGGTCGAGGACCGGACCCCGGTCGACGACGTGGAGGTGGAGGCCCTCGCCATCAACCTGAAGAAGCTGGCCCGCGAGGTGATCGAGCTCATGCCCGAGCTCCCCGCCGCGGCCACCGAGCTGGTCGACTCCATCACCCACCCCGGCCACCTGGCCGACCTCATCGCCGCCAATGTCGACGTCCCCATCGAGGAGAAGCAGCAGGTCCTGGAGACCATCGACCTCAAGGCCCGCATGAAGCTGGTGCTGGAGCTGCTGAACCGCAAGCGGGAGATCCTGAAGCTCTCCAACAAGATCGACTCCGCCGTGAAGGGCGAGATGTCGAAGACGCAGCGGGAGTACTACCTGCGACAGCAGCTCAAGGCCATCAAGGAGGAGCTGGGCGAGCTGGGCGAGGAGGAGGAGGAGCTAGACGAGCTGGGCGAGCGGCTCAAGAAGGCCGGGCTGCCCCCCGAGGTGGAGAAGGTGGCCCAGAAGGAGCTGAACCGCCTCAAGTCCATCCCCACCGCCAGCTCCGAGTACACGGTGGCGCGCACCTACCTCGACTGGATCGCCGACCTGCCCTGGTCCAAGCGCAGCGACGACAACCTGGACATCGAGAACGCCCGCGCCATCCTCGACGCCGACCACTACGGCCTGCAGAAGATCAAGAAGCGCATCCTGGAGTACCTGGCGGTCCGCAAGCTGAAGAACGACATGCGCGGCCCCATCCTGTGCTTCGTGGGACCGCCCGGGGTGGGCAAGACCTCGCTCGGCCAGTCCATCGCCAGGTCCATCGGCCGCAAGTTCGTGCGCCTCTCGCTGGGCGGCGTGCGCGACGAGGCCGAGATCCGCGGCCACCGCCGCACCTACGTGGGGGCGCTGCCGGGCCGCATCATCCAGTCGATGAAGAAGGCCGGCACCATCAACCCGGTGATGATGCTCGACGAGATCGACAAGCTGGGCGCCGACTTCCGCGGCGACCCGAGCGCAGCGCTCCTCGAGGTCCTCGACCCCGAGCAGAACTTCAGCTTCTCCGACCACTACCTGGACGTGGCCTACGACCTCTCCAAGGTGCTGTTCATCGGGACCGCCAACCTCCTCGACCCCGTTCCCGGGCCGCTCAAGGACCGCATGGAGATCCTGGAGCTGCCCGGCTACACCTTCGAGGAGAAGATCCACATCGCCGAGAACCACCTCATCCCCAAGCAGCTGAAGGAGCACGGGCTCTCGGGCGAGGCCATCGCCTTCACCGAGAAGGGGCTCATCAAGATCATCATCGCCTACACGCGGGAGGCCGGCGTCCGCAGCCTGGAACGCCGCATCGCCGACGTGTGCCGGGCGGTGGCGGTGGAGGTGGCCGGCGGCAAGATCGCCGCTGGCGCCAAGAGATTGGTGGACGAGGTCGACCTCGCCGACATGCTCGGGCCGGAGAAGTTCTGGAACGAGACCGCCGAGCGCACCGAGATCCCCGGGGTGGCCACCGGCCTGGCCTGGACCGCGGCCGGCGGCGACATCCTCTTCATCGAGGCCACCCGGATGGCCGGCAAGGGGTCGCTCACCCTGACCGGACAGCTCGGCGACGTCATGAAGGAATCGGCGCAGGCCGCCCTGTCCTACCTGCGCTCCAAGGCCGACAGCCTGGGCATCGCCGGGAACTTCCTGGAGCGGACCGACATCCACATCCACTTCCCGGCCGGCGCCATCCCCAAGGACGGTCCCTCCGCCGGAGTCACCATCCTCACCGCGCTGGTGTCGCTGCTCACCGGCATCCGGGCCCGCTCCGACGTGGCCATGACCGGGGAGATCACGCTGCGCGGCCTGGTGCTGCCGGTGGGCGGCATCAAGGAGAAGGTGCTGGCGGCGCACCGCGCCGGCATCAAGCGGGTGATCCTGCCGGCCCGCAACGAGAAGGACCTCATCGACGTGCCGGAGCAGGCGCGCAAGGAGCTGGACTTCGTCTTCTCCGCCACCATGGACGACGTCCTCAAGGCGGCCCTGGAGGAGAACCCCATCGGCCGCGCCCCGCCGCCCCCGCCCGAGCCGGAGAAGAAGCCCGAGGTACGCGCGTAGACGAGCCCCGGCGGGGGACGAGCCCCCGCCCTACGGCTTCAGGGAGGGAAAGCCCACGTGTCTCCCCGCGCGCCGTTCCCGAGGGCCGAGGTCCGAGGCGCGAGGCCTGCGCGGCCTCACGGGTAGCCCGTGCCACGCGTGGCCGCGCTCTCCGGGAGCCCTGGAGCCATCTTCAAGGCGGTCGAGGCGGAGCTCGCGGCCCGGGGGTGGGCGGTGCGGCTGGCGAAGGCGGGAGCCGAGGCGCGGCTCACGGGCCTCGGTGAGGCGGCCCGGGGCGCTGAGGTGCTGCTGCACGTGGGGGTGCGCACGCCCCGCGACCTGCACGAGCGGCAGCGGGCGGCCCTGGAGGCCGCCGCAGCCGCCGAGGCCGGGGCAGCGGCGCGGGCCGCCGGCGTCCGGCGCCTGGTGCACGTCTCGACCGTCTCGGTGTACGGCCGTCCCCGGAACCTCCCCTGCGAGGAGGGGGAGCTGAAGCGGCCGCGCACCCCCTTCGAGCGGGCGCGCTGGCGGGCGGAGCAGGCGGCCTGGCGGGCCTTCCGCCAGGGGGCGCCCCTCACCGTGCTCAGGCCGGCGCTGGTGTACGGCCCGACGGTGCGGCGCGGAGCGGTGCGAGCGCTGGCGCTGGTGGAGATCTTCAACGCCGGCCGGCGCCGGGTCCCCATCCTCCGGCGGGGCCCGGTGGTCCACCTGGCCCACGTCGAAGACGTGGCCTCGGCGGCGGCCTTCCTGGCGGAGCACCCCGACGACCGGGCGGTGGTGGGGCGGGCCTTCAACGCCGCCGACGAGGCCCCGCTGCCGCTGGGCGAGCTGGGGGCGGCGGCCCTGGAGGCGCTGGGGCACGCCCCCGGGCGCGTGCTCCCCTGGTCGCCCCGGCTGTGGGGGGCGCTCATCTGGCTCCTGCGGCACGTGCCGGACCGGGTGCTGCTCGAGCCGGTGAACCGCGCCCTGGCGCGCGCCTGGGCGCGTATCGCCGGGCGGCGCGAACTCCGGCCGGTGCTCGTCCCCCGCATCGACCGCGAGGTGCTCCTGTGGATGGCGGCCGACCACTACTACGACACTCGCCGGCTGCGCGAGCTGGGGTGGCGCCCCCGCCACCCGCTCTCAATCGACGCCATTCCCGAGACCGTGCGGGGGCTTGCCTCCCAGCGCCTGCTCCCGGTGGTGCCTGACGGCGCTGCCGCACCTCCCTGACCGCGGATTGGTGCGCCCCTGCCACCCGTGTCATAGTGTCGTCGCCCATCATGGCGGCGAGATCGCGATTCCATACCTGGAGTGAAGAGTGATCCGGCGGCTCGACCGCTACGAGCTGCTGCGGCAGGTCGGCTCGGGAGGGATGGCGGCCGTGTACCTGGGCCGCGACACCGCGCTCGATCGCGAGGTGGCGGTGAAGGTGCTCCATCCGCACCTGGCCTCCCGGGCCGAGTCCCGGGCCCGCTTCTCCCGCGAGGCGCGGGCGGTGGCCCGCCTGTCCCACCCCAACATCGTGGAGATCTACGACTACTCCGGCGACGAGGCCCGCGATAGCTACCTGGTCACCGAGTTCATCCACGGCCGGACGCTGCGCGCCTTCGCCGAGGAGGTGGGCTTCGGCCTTCCCGAGGTCGGGGTGCTCCTGGCGCGCGCCCTGGCCGACGCGCTGGTGCACGCCCACTCGGCGGGCGTCATCCACCGCGATCTCAAGCCCGAGAACGTCATGGTCTGCGAGGAGGGGGATCGCCGCGCCGTGAAGCTGGCCGACTTCGGGATCGCCCGCCTGCTGGCCTCCGACGACCGCATGACCATGACCGGGGCTCTGGTGGGCTCGCCCAACCACATGGCGCCAGAGATCGTGGAGGGGCGCGAGGCCGACGAGCGTAGCGACCTGTTCTCGCTGGGGACGCTGATCTACTGGCTGGCCACCGGCCGGCTGCCCTTCGCCGCGCCCAACCCCACCGCCACCCTGCGACGGGTGGTGGAGGGAGACTTCCAGGACCCGCGATCGGTGGAGCCGCAGGTGTCGGACCGGCTGGCGGCGGTCATCGCCCGGGCCCTCTCGGCGGATCCCGCCCGCCGCCAGGGCTCGGCCGCCGAGCTGCGCGACGAGCTGGACCAGGTGCTGGCCGAGGCGGGCCTGTCCCGCCCCGAGGAGGAGCTGGCGGCGTTCCTGGCCGACCCGGCCGGCTACAAGGCCGCCCTGCCGCCGCGCCTGGTGGCGGCGCTGGTGGCCCAGGGCGAGACGGCCCTGGCGGAGGGATCCACGGCGCGGGCCCTGGCCGCCTTCAACCGGGTCCTCCTCGTCGAGCCCGAGAACGCGGCAGTCATGGCGGAGCTGCGCCGGATCGCCCGGCGGGCCCGGCTGCGCCGGGCCGCCCGCTGGGCCGCCGCGGGCGTGGCGGTGGCGCTTTCGGCCTGGGCCGGGCTGGCCGCCGTGTCGCGCCTCCGCCCACCGCCCGCCGCGGACCTCGCCGGACCCGCGCCCGGAACCTCCCCCGCACCGGCCGAGGCGCCGCCGGCCCCGGCGGCGGCGAAGCCGGAGGCCCCGCCGGCGCTGCCCTCCCCGGCCCGGGCCGAG
>DASRTO010000515.1:0-7387 GCA_035655915.1 Anaeromyxobacteraceae bacterium | reverse complement strand
TCGCCCTCCACCACCGGAAGCGTCGCCATGGTCTCGTGCTCCTCGCCGTTCTTAACGCCACAGCCGGCGCCCGTCACGGGGGCGCCGTGCCCCGCTGGGCCCGCCCCGATTATAGGCCGGGCGGTTGACGCCCGCGGCGCCGGGCGATAAGGGTGCGAGCCCTTGCCGGAGTCACCAGCCAGATTCCCCGGCGCCTCCGAGGCCGAGTGGCGCGACTGGCGCTGGCAGCTGCGCCACGTGCTGCGGAGCGAGGCGGACCTGTCGCGGGTGGTGGACCTCACCCCAGAGGAGCGCGGCGCCATCGCCGGCACCACCCGGCTCTTCCGGCTCGGGGCCACGCCCTACTACGCCTCGCTCATGGACCGGCGAAATCCCTTCTGCCCGGTGCGCATGCAGGTGGTCCCGTCCGCCGCCGAGGCGCGGCCGGGGCCGGGCGATCTGCGCGACCCGCTGGGAGAGGACGGGCGGCGGCCGGTGCGGGCGGTGGTCCACAAGTACCCGGACCGCGCCCTGGTCATCGCCGCCGACTACTGCTCCACCTACTGCCGCCACTGCACCCGGCGGCGCATCACCGGCGGGGAGGAGGGGGCCTTCGACCGGGCGGCGCTGGAGGAGGCGGTGGCCTGGGTGGCGGCGAACCGCCAGGTGCGCGACGTGGTGGTCTCCGGCGGCGACCCGCTGGCGCTCTCCGACGAGCGGCTCTCCTGGCTCCTCTCCTCGCTGCGATCCATCCGGCACGTCCAGATCCTCCGCCTCGCTACCCGCATGCCGGTGACCTGCCCCATGCGCGTCACGCCCGAGCTGGCGAGCCTGCTGCGGCGCCTGGCCCCGCTCTTCGTGGTGACCCACTTCAACCACCCCAAGGAGTGCACCGGGGAGGCCCGGGAGGCCTGCGAGCGTCTGGTGGACGCTGGCGTGCCGGTGGAGAACCAGACCGTGCTGCTCCGGCGGCTCAACTCCTCGGCCCGCACCATCGCCGACCTGAACCACCGGCTGCTGGCCTGGCGGGTGCGTCCCTACTACCTGCACCAGGGCGACCTGGCCGAGGGCACGGCCCACCTGCGCACGCCGCTCCGGGCCGGCGTGGAGATCCTGGAGCGGCTGCGGGGCTGGACCAGCGGGCTGGCCGTGCCCCACCTGGCGGTGGACCTCCCCAACGGCGGCGGCAAGGTGACGCTCCAGCCGGAGTACCTCCTGGGCGCGGGCGGTCCCGAGGTGCCGCCCCCGCCGCGGGGCGCGACCGGGCCGTCGCCGGGGCCGGTCGCCGGCCACTGGCTGCGCGACTTCCGCGGCGAGCCGCGCTTCTACCCCGAGCCGCCCGAGGCGGACTGCGCCTGTCCCTACGACGAGGTGTTCTACCGGGAGTGCTGATCCGAGAACCGCCCTCGTCCGGCGGCAGGAGGGGAATCCACCCGCAGGAGAAGACCGATGACCTCCCTCGTCCTGTCCCTCGTGGTCGCTGCCGCTCCCGGCCTGGATCCCGTCTACCAGGAGATCCCGAAGCGTCACGCCGAGGCGGTCGAGCGGCTCCGCCAGTGGATCGCGCTCCCCAGCATCGCGGCGGAGGGGCTGAACG
This sequence comes from Anaeromyxobacteraceae bacterium, assembly GCA_035655915.1. GTDB lineage: Bacteria > Myxococcota > Myxococcia > Myxococcales > Anaeromyxobacteraceae > DASTPH01. Next base: position 5,811 of record DASRTO010000515.1, on the reverse strand, counting down.
CGGAAGAGGGCGCCGAGAAGATGATGACGCTCCTGCGGGAGGCCGGGTTCCAGCGGGTCGAGCGCGTCCCGACCGACGGCAAGCCCGGGGTCTTCGCCACCCTGGATGCCGGCGCGCCCCGGACGGTCGCGGTCTACCTGATGTACGACGTGAAGCAGTTCGACCCGAGGGAGTGGACCTGGCCGCCGCTCGATGGGCGGATCGTCGACAAGCCCGGCTTCGGCAAGGTGATGGTCGGCCGCGGCGCGGTGAACCAGAAAGGGCCCGAGTCGGCGTTCCTGGCGGCCCTGTACGCCATCCGGGGCGCGGGACGGAAGCCACCGGTCAATCTCGTGGCGGTTGCCGAGGGCGAGGAGGAGATCGGGTCGCCCCACCTGGTCCAGGTGGTGCGCCGGCCGGAGGTCCAGGCGGCGCTCTCGAGGTCCGTCGGCGTCTTCATGCCGTCCGCCGCCCAGGGCCCGGACGGAGAGGTGGCTGTCTCCCTGGGCGCCAAGGGCGTGGTCGAGCTGGAACTGGTCGCCAGCGGCGAGCGCTGGGGGCGCGGCCCGTCGCGGGACGTCCACTCGGCCAACCGGGCCCGGCTCGACAGCCCGGCCTTCCACCTCGTCCAGGCCCTCGCCACGCTCGTCACCCCCGCCGGCGACCCGGCCATCGACGGCTTCGCCGACGCCGCTCGCCCCGTCTCGCCGGGGGAGGCGAGGATGATCGACGCCGCGGCGGCGCGACGGAGCGAGGCCCTGGCCAAGCAGCAGCTGGGCGCCGCGCGCTGGGCCCGCGACGCCGGCTGGCGCCAGTCGCTGGCGGACCTGGTCTCGCGCCCCACCGTGAACATCGAAGGGCTGGTGGCCGGCTACACCGGGCCGGGCGGGAAGACCGTGCTCCCCCACCGGGCGGTCGCCAAGCTCGACCTCCGGCTGGTGCCCGAGATGACCTTCGACGGCGCGGTGGCGGCGCTGCGAGCCCACCTCGCCCGGCGCGGCTTCGGCGACATCGAGGTCGTCGCCACCGGGGGCTACGACCCCACGCAGACCCCGGCCTCGGCCGGGGTCATCCAGAAGCAGGTCGCTGTCTACCGCTCCTACGGGCTGGAGGCGCCGCTGTGGCCCCGCAACGCCGGCTCGTACCCGGGATGGGTCTTCAGCGGCCCGCCGCTCGGGCTCCCGGCCGGGCACTTCGGCCTCGGCCACGGCGACTTCGCCCACGCGCCGGACGAGTACTACCTCATCGAGAGCGCCAACCCGAAGCTCAAGGGGTACGACGACGCGGTGAGGTCCTTCGTCGACTACCTGTACGAGCTGGCGAGGTGAGCGGTCAGTCGACGGCGTCGGGCCCTGGGGCGGCCCGGGCGGCGCGCCGCCGGGCCTTCACCCACTCGACGATGCCCGGCGTGATGGAGAGCAGCACCACCACCACGATGACCTTCTCGATGTGGCGCACCAGCACCGGGAAGCGGGTGCCGAGCACGTAGCCGGTGAGGGTCATGGAGAGCACCCAGCCGGCGCCGCCGACGATGTTGAAGGCCGCGAAGCGCCGGTAGGTCATGCCGGCCACGCCGGCCACCACCGGCACGAAGGTGCGCACCAGCGGCATGAAGCGGGCCAGGATGATGGCCTTGCCGCCGTGCCGCTCGTAGAACTCGTGGGCCGCCTTGACGTACTCCGGCCTGAAGAGGCGGGAGCGCGGGCGGTTGAAGAGGTGTGGCCCGGCCCGGGCGCCTATCCAGTAGCTCACCGCGTCGCCGGCCACCGCCATGGGGATGAGCAGGAAGTTGAGGAACCAGATGTCGAGGTGCCCCCCGGCGGCGTAGAGGCCGGCCATCACCAGCAGCGAGTCGCCGGGGAGGAAGAAGATCATGGCGCCGGTCTCGAGGAAGACGATGGCCGCCAGCGCCGGGTAGCCGCCCCAGGTGATGAGGGCGCCCGGGTCGCGGATGAGGCCGACGATCCACTCGAGGAGGCGCACGGGGGGCGACCCATACCCCATCGCCGGGAGCCATGCCACCTTCGCCGGCGTCCGCGGCCGGTCCGGCTGCTACCCCGGCCGGCGCCGGGAGGCATCCCTCTGCGGCTTCACCCCGAGCCGCCGTCCCGAGCGCAGGGTCCACACCAGGTGGTCGGGGGCGGTGCCGGTGACGCGGAGGCGGCCGCCGTGGATGCCGCGCAGGTGGTGGGGGACGCACACCGGGGTCCGGTTCCGGGGGCCGTTGCTCCCGCCGTGGGAGCGGAAGACGAGGTGGTGGTTGTGACCGGAGGGGCGGGAGCAGCCCGGGGTGGTGCAGAAGCCGCCGTTCCGCCTCCGGACCGGCGGCGGCGGGCGCCGCCCCCAGAGCAGCGGTCCCCAGGTCTTGACGAAGTGGCACGCCAGCAGGACCGCGCACTCCCTCGGTCCCGCCCCCCGGAAGACCTTCACCGCGGCCCGGAGGGCCGCACCGAGCTCTCCCGCCACCCGCCCCGGCACCCGGGCCTCGACCCGTCCCCGCGCGCACGCCTGCGCATCCTCGGCCCCGGCGATGGCCCGCAAGGCGGCGGCCGCGACTTCGGAAGATGGCGGCCGACCGTGTAGCATCGCCGCCGTGCCGTTCCGGCCCTCGCCACCCCGCCCGCGCGCGTCGCTCCGAGCCCGCGGCTGGCCGCGCCTGCTGGCGGCCCTGCTGCTCTCGCTCTTGGCGACGCCGGCCGCGGGGGAGGAGCGCGTCCGCATCGGGGTCGCCTCCGGCCTGGCCAGCGTCAAGGTGGCCGGGCCGGGTCTCTCGGCCACCGCCCTGCGCGACGGGGCCGAGGCGCGCCCCGGTGCCGGCGACCGCGCCGAAGTCCGCCTCGACGGCGACGAGCTCCTCCTCGACGGCGCGCCGCTGGAGGGAGCGGGGGTCACCTTCACCGCCGGCGGGCCCATCCGGTGCCTGGGCCGGCTGCTCTCCGGGGAGGTGGAGGTGCGGCGCGGGGAGGGCGGCCTCACGGTCATCGACGCCCTGCCGCTGGAGGACTACGTCTCGGCGGTCACCGGGGCCGAGATGCCGTCCAACTTCCCGCTCGAGGCGCTCGAGGCGCAGGCGGTGGCGGCGCGGAGCTACGCCCTCTCCCGCAAGCTGGAGGCCGTCGAGGAGGGGCGGGACTACGATCTGGGCGCCTCCGTGCTCTCCCAGGTCTACCCCGGGCAGGACGTCGACCCCCGGGCCCGGGCGGCGGCCGCAGCCACCGCCGGCGAGGTGCTGGTGAAGGACCGCCGTCCCATCGAGGCCTACTTCCACTCCGCCTGCGGCGGCCGCACCGAGCGCGGCCTGGACGCGCTGGGGCGGGACCTCCCCTACCTGGCCTCGGTCGAATGCTGGCACTGCGGGGCTTCGCCCAAGGCCAGCTGGCGGGTGCATCTGGCGGCCGGCGAGGTGGCGCGCCTGGCGGGCCTGCCCGGCCGGGCCAGCGGCCTTCGGATCGCCGAGCGCACCCGCGCCGGGCGCGCCTCGCGCGTCGAGGTGACCGCCGGCCAGCGCCGGGCCAGGTTCACCGCCGTGGAGCTGCGCCGCCGCCTGGGGTACGAGCGGCTCCCCTCGCTGTGGTTCTCGGCGCGGGCCGAGGGCGACGGCTTCCTGCTGGAGGGACGAGGGTCGGGGCACGGGGCCGGCCTGTGCCAATGGGGGGCGGCGGGCTGGGCCCGCGCCGGAGCGGGCCACCGCGAGATCCTGCGGCGCTACTACCCGGGGACCGAGATCGTGAAGATGTACTGACGGGAGGCGGTGCCATCGCGGGCGGGGCACCGTCGGGGCCCGCGACCGCGGCGGTGGCCTCGGTCCAGGAGGACGCTGCGGTGAAGCCGTCGGACTTCGACTACGACCTGCCGGAAGCGCTCATCGCCCAGGAGCCGGTGGAGCCGCGCGACGCGTCGCGCCTGCTATGGCTTCCCCGCGCCGGCGGCCAGGTGCGCCACCTCCGCTTCTCGGACCTTCCCGAGGTGCTGGCGCCCGGCGACCTGCTGGTCCTCAACGACACCCGCGTCATCCCGGCCCGGTTGGTGGGGCGCAAGGAGAGCGGCGGGCGGTGCGAGCTGCTGCTGGTCTCCGACCTGGGCGGGGAGGGCGATCGCTGGCGCGCCATGGGGCAGGCCTCGAAGCCGCTCCGCCCCGGGAGCCGGCTCTCCTTCGGGGGGCTGTCGGCCGAGGTGGAGGCCGCCGAGGGCGACGGCTTCTTCCGGGTGCGCTTCGACCGGGGAGGGACGGCGCTGCTCGCGGCCCTCGAGCGGGAGGGGCGCGTGCCCCTGCCCCCGTACATCCGGCGCGAGCCGACCGCGGCCGACCGCGAGCGCTACCAGACGGTGCTGGCGCACCGACCCGGCAGCGCCGCGGCCCCCACCGCCGGGCTGCACTTCACGGAGCGGCTCCTGCGCCGCCTCGAGGAGCGAGGCATCGCCCGCGCCACCGTGACGCTCCACGTCGGACCGGGGACCTTCCTCCCGGTGCGCGCCGAGACCCTGGCCGGGCACCGCCTGCACCCGGAGCGGTACCACTTGCCGGAGGAGACGGCGCGCGCGGTGGCGGCCTGCCGGGAGCGGGGCGGCCGGGTGGTGGCTGTCGGCACCACTAGCGTGCGGACGTTGGAGAGCGCGTTCGCCGGGTCGGGGTTGCACCCGGGGTGGGGTCAAACCGACCTGTTCATCCATCCAGGGTACCGCTTTCGGGTCACGGAGGGGCTGGTCACGAACTTTCACCTTCCGCGCTCCTCCCTGCTCATGCTGGTATGCGCCCTGGGTGGGCGGGAGCGGGTCCTCGGCGCCTACCGGGAGGCGGTGGCCCTGGGATACCGCTTCTACAGCTACGGGGACGCCATGGTGATCTTCTGACTCGGGGAAAGAGGTCCCCGGCTCGATCTAGAATCCCGGACCTGGATGACGCGGTCGCTCAAGAGCGTGGCGGTGAACCTCGAGCCGGCCCAGTTCCTGGCCGGATGGCGCGCCGAGGCCGAGAGCCTGTTCCTGCCGGTGCTCTCGGAGGCGCGGGTCGGGGACGAGGCGGCGGTGCGCATCGGCATCCTCGGCCAGACCATCCGCGCCACCGTCTTCGGCAGGGTCTCGCTGGTGCGGCGCGTGGGGCGGCCCTCCCTGCCGCCGGGCGTGGAGCTGGCGCTCGACCGCGGCAGCGTGCCGGCCGCCCGCTTCCTGGCCATGGCGGCCCGCGGCGAGCCGGTCACCTTCCGGGAGCGGGCGCCCCGCTACGTCCACGAGCGCATCCTGCCGATCACCACCGGCGCCCGGACGGTGCAGGCCGGCACCATCAACGTCTCCGAGGGCGGCTGCTCGCTCGCCTGGCCAGGGGAGCTGCCGCAGGGGGGCGAGGTGGTGACGCTGAAGCTCTCCGACGGCCTCTTCGCGCCCACCATCCGGGCGGTGGTCTGCTGGAACGCGCTGGGCGGGCCGGCCGAGAAGGGCGTGGGCTTGCGCATCGCGGTCGAGGGGCGTGGCGGCCGCGCCTGGCGCGACTTCGTGGAGTCGGTGGCCCGCTCCGGCGCGCGCGCCGTCTGACGGTGATCCGCCTCGCGCTCATGGCCGAGGACGGCGCCGCGCGGCGCGGCCGCCTCGAGACCCCGCACGGCGCGGTGGAGACGCCGGCCTTCATGCCGGTGGGCACGGCCGCCACCGTGAAGACGCTGGAGCCGCGGGACCTCGAGGCCCTCGGGGCCCGGATGCTGCTCGCCAACACCTACCACCTCTACCTGCGCCCCGGGCACGAGCGGGTGCGGCGGCTGGGCGGGCTGCACCGCTTCATGGGCTGGAAGGGGGCCCTGCTCACCGACTCGGGCGGCTTCCAGGTCTACAGCCTGGGGC
>DASRTO010000514.1:0-1898 GCA_035655915.1 Anaeromyxobacteraceae bacterium | reverse complement strand
ACCCGGCGTCACGGGGGGTTGGCGCGGGCGCGCTCCTTGCTGTGCCGGCGGTGGATGCGCCTCCCCGGTTTCGCCCTGGCGCTCGCCGCCTGCGCCCACGCCCCGGCCGCGCCGGAGCCGGGCGCGACCGGCGCCGCGCCGGGGCGGCCGGGCGGGGCGCGCCCGCCGGCCGCCGAGCCACCCCGCGCCGCCGCCTCCGGCGGCCCGGCCCCCCAGGCGCCGGCCGGGCCTCCCGCCTCGGCGCGCAAGCGGCTGGTCGCCGCCGCCCGGAGCCACCTGGGCCAGGCCTGGCCCGGCGACTGCTCGGACTTCGTGGAACGGGTCCACGCCGAGGCCGGCCTCCCCCTGGCGCCGCGGCCGGCCCGCAGCGCTTCCGAGGGGCTGTGGCGGGCCTCGCGGCCGGTGGAGCAGCCGCGCCCCGGCGACCTGGCCTTCTTCCACGACACCTTCGACCGCGATCGGGACGGGCGGCGCGGCGACCGGTTCACCCACGTGGCGCTGGTGGAGTCGGTGGACGGCCCGCGCCTGCTCCTCATCCACCGGGGCAGCCGCGGCATCCAGCGGCTCACCATGAACCTGGCCCGGCGCCACGACCCGGCCGAGAACGGGTGGCTTCGCAAGCGGCGGGCCGGCGACGCGCCGGGCCGCTTCCTCTCCGGCGAGCTCTTCGCCGCCTTCGCCACCGCCGTCCCGGCCCGGTCGGGGCCGGCGGCGGCGATCGTCACCGAGCCGTCGCCGTTCGGTCGCGCGGCCGGGACCGCGAGGCGCTAGTAAGAAGGCGGATGGACCGGACCTTCGCCGACCCCGACCTGGCGCTGGCGGCCTCGGGCGCGAGCGGGGGCCCGCCAGAGATCGCCGCCGGCCCGCCGTCCGGCCGGGCCGGCCTGCTCTCGCTCCTGCTGGCTGCCGACGAGCGCCTCCTGGTCGCCGCCCGGCGCTGGCACGGGCCCTGGCGCACCCGGGCCGCCCGGGCCCTCACCCGCGCCGGCGACGCCTCCAGCTGGACGCTGGTGGTGCTGGCGCTCGCGGCCACGCCCCAGGCGGTGGCGGCTCGGCTCGGGCTGCGCCTCGGCGTGGCCACCCTCCTCGCCACCGCCGCCTCGCAGTGGCTGAAGCGCCGCCTCTCCCGGCCGCGCCCCACCAGCGCCATCCAGGGGTTCTCCGCCCTGGCGGAGAACCCCGACGCCTTCTCCTTCCCCTCCGGCCACACCTGCGCCGCCGCAGCCGCCGCGGTGGCCCTGGCCGGGGCCGGCCTGCTCGGCCCGGCCGCCGCGCTGCTGGCGCTGGGCATCGCCCTCTCCCGCGTCTACCTGGGCGCCCACTACCCGCTGGACGTGGCCGCCGGGGCCATGCTGGGGACCTTCGCCGGCGCCCTGGCGCGGCTGCTGGTGGCCTAGGGCCTGGGAGCCGCCGCCAGCCTCGCCCGGGCCGGATCCCGGGGAGGCCGGGTGGCGGGCTCTCCCGGCCGCGTTCCCGCTCCGGCGACCGGGTGTTGCGCCATCGTCGCCGTCCCCTCGCCGATCCGTGACATGGCGCCGCTAGCCTGGGCGTCGTCCGCGGGGGTTCCTCGCATGATCCACATCGCCCATCTGCTGCTGGCCGCCGCGGGGCTCGGCCTCGTCCTGGTGGCCGTCCAGCACCTGGCGCTCCGGCGACACCTGCGCCAGGCTCCTCCCGCGCCCTCGGGGTGGCCCGGCATCTCGGTGCTGAAACCCCTGCGCGGCGTGGACGACGGGCTCCTGGAGAACCTGGCCGGCTTCGCGGCGCTGGAATGGCCCGACTACGAGGTGCTGCTCGGCGTCCGCGACGCCGCCGACGCCGCCTGGCCGGTGGCGCTGGCCGCGGCGCGGCGCTGGCCGGGGCGCTTCCGGGCGGTGCTGCAGCGGGGCGAGCCGGGC
>DASRTO010000513.1:0-6153 GCA_035655915.1 Anaeromyxobacteraceae bacterium | reverse complement strand
GGCGGCCCGGTCTCGCCGGAGGCGGCCTCCGCAGCGAGCAGCGGGCACCCCGATGCGCGCGATCCGAGACCGCGCTTGCGGCGAGCAACCGTCGCGGAGCGCCAACGCTCCGAGAGACCCGCTGGCTGCGCGACCGACGCTTGCGAGCCGCCGCGGGCACCTGGTCGCCGCGCGGCCCTGGCACGATGGCCGCGAGCGAGGACCAGCCGCCGGAGGCGAGACCGGGCCGCCGGGGGCCGGTGGCGGTGTGCTGCGCCGGGACCAGCGACATCCCGGTGTGCGAGGAGGCGGCGGTGACGCTCACGGTCATGGGCGTGGAGGCCATCCGCGTCTACGACGTGGGGGTGGCCGGCCTGCACCGGCTGCTGGCGCGCCGCCACGATCTGGAGAAGGCGGTGGCCCTGGTGGTGGCGGCCGGCATGGAGGGGGCGCTCCCCAGCGTGGTGGGAGGTCTGCTGGGTCGGCCGGTGGTGGGCCTCCCCACCAGCGTCGGCTACGGCGCCTCGCTGGGCGGGCTGGCGGCGCTGCTCGCCATGCTCAACTCCTGCGCCCCCAACGTCGCGGTGGTGAACGTGGACAACGGCTTCGGGGCCGGCTTCGTGGCCGGGCTCATCGCGCGGCGGTGAGCGTCCCCCGAGCCCGCGAGCGGCGCCGGTCCCGCCGTGGTATGACGGCGGGCGCCCCCGCGGCGCGCATGGCCGACCTCCTCCTGCTCGAGCCCATCGGCGGCATCGCCGGCGACATGTTCCTCGCCGCGGCCCTCGACCTGGGCTTGCCCCAGGCCGAGCTGGAGCGGCTCCTCGCCACCCTGCCGCTGCGGGGCTTCCGGCTGGAGGTGACGCCCGCCGAGGCCGGGGGCCTCGAGGGGACGCACCTCGAGGTGGCGGTCGAGGGCCCGCAGCCGCCCCAGCGCGGCCTCGAGGAGATCCTGGAGATGGTGGAGCGGAGCGGGCTCCCGCCCCGGGCCCGCGAGGCGGCTCGGGCGGTCTTCGTTCGCATCGGGCGGGCCGAGGCCGCCGTCCACGGCGTCCCGCTCGAGTCGGTCCACTTCCACGAGGTGGGCGCGGTGGACTCGATCGTCGACGTGTGCGGGGCGGCGGCGGCCCTGGACCTGCTCGGCTGGCCGCGGGCGTGCGCCCTGCCCCCCGAGCTGGGGCAGGGCGTGGTCCAGACCGCCCACGGCCCGCTTCCGGTGCCGCCGCCGGCGGTGCTGGAGATCCTCAAGGGGATCCCGGTGAGGCTGGGCGGGCCGCCCGGCGAGGCGGTGACGCCCACCGGGGCGGCGCTCCTGGCGGTGCTGTGCGAGGTGGGGGATCCACCCCCGGTGGTTCCGGAGCGGGTGGGGGTGGGCGTCGGCACCGCGCGCTGGCCGGATCGCCCCAACGTGCTGCGCCTCACCCTGGGCCGGGCGGCCGGCGCGGCCGGGTCCCGGCGCCTGTGGGTGCTGGAGGCGAACCTGGACGACTGCCCGGGGCAGCTGGTGGCTCGCGCCATCGAGGAGGCGCTGGCGGCCGGGGCCCGGGACGCCTGGGCCGCCCCGCTCACCATGAAGAAGGGGCGCCCCGGCTTCCTCCTGGGCGCCCTGGCCGACGAGGAGCGGCGCGAGGCCGTGGCGCGGGTGCTCCTCGCCGAGACCACCACCCTGGGCGTGCGCTTCCACCCGGTGGAGCGGAGCGAGCTCTCCCGCGAGCTGGTGCCGGTGGAGACGCCCTACGGGGCGGTGCGGGTCAAGGTGGCCAGGGAGGGAGGGCGGGCGGTGGGCGCCCAACCCGAATACGAGGACTGCGCCGCGCGGGCCAGCGAGAAGGGGGTGCCGGTGCGCGAGGTCATGGCGGCGGCCCTCTCGGCCTGGCGCGCCGGGCCGGGCGGGGGCTCGACCGGACGCGGGTGATCCGGCGGCGCTGCCGGCGGGCCGCGAGGGGCCGGGGGTAGGGCGGGGGCTCGTCCCCCGCCGGTCTGTAGGGAAGGCACGGCTCGGGTGGTAGGATCGCCTGGCCGTGGCCCCGGTCCGCCTGCCGCAGAAGGAGCGCGAGCGGATGCTCGCCCTGGAGCTGCGCCGCACCCAGGCGCTGCTGGAGCGGCTCATCGACAGCTCGCCCGACGCGGTGGTGGCCTGCGACCTCACCGGCCGGGTGGTACTCTTCAACAAGGCGGCCGAGGTCCTCACCGGCTACACGGCGGCCGAGGCCATCGCGGCGCTGGAGGCGAGCCAGCTCTACGTACCGGGGGTGCCGCGGGAGCTGGTGGAGCGCATGCGGGGATCCGGCTCCGGCCTGCGGGTGGAGGGCTACCGCACCGAGGTCATCCCAAAGGCGGGCGGGCGGGTGCCGGTGCTGCTCGCGGCCTCGCTCCTGGAGGAGGACGGCGAGGAGATGGCCTGGGTGGCCATCCTGGTCGACCAGCGCGAGCGGATCGACGTGGAGAAGCGCCTCGCCACCGCCGAGGAGAAGCTCAAGGAGCGGGAGAAGCAGGCCATGATTGCCGAGCTGGCCGGGGCGGCGGCCCACGAGCTCAACCAGCCCCTCACCTCGGTGATGGGCTACGCCGACCTGCTGCGTCGCCGCGTGCCGCCCGGCGATCCCAGCGCCCGCCCGGTGGAGATCATCTACCGCGAGGCCGAGCGCATGGCCGAGATCGTGCGCAAGATCGGCCGCATCACCCGCTACGAGACCACCACCTACATGGGCAAGGTCCGCATCGTGGACATCGACAAGGCGACCGACGAATGACGGGCCGGGATCTGGGGGACGGGCCATGAGGCCGCCCAGGCCGGCCAAGGGGGGGCCGGGGCCGGCGGTCCAGGCCGCCCCCGCCCCCGCCGCCGACGCCGCGCCCGACGGCGACGAGCTCCTGGCCGCCTTCGCCTGCGCCCCCAGCGCGGCGGCGCTCCTGGAGGGCGACTCGGTGGTGGCCGCCAACCAGGCCTTCGCCCAGGCGCTGGGCCTGGAGGCCGGCGAGTGCCGCGGCCGCCGCGTCCTGGAGCTGCTCCGCCCCGAGGCCGGGAGCGTGGAGCTGCCCGGGCCCGGGGGCGCCTCGAGCTGGTGGGCCCGCATCGGGGCGGTGCGGGCGCGGGTGGAGGCCCGCGGGCTGCCGGAGGGCCGGCGCCGCCTGACCCTGGTGGTGGTGGCGCCACAGCAGGAGGGGGCCGACACCGCCGCCAGCCGGGCGCTGCTGCAGCTGTCGCGGGCGCTGGCCGGCGCCCGCTCCGAGGAGGACGTCTCGGGCGCGGTGGCGCGGGCGCTGGAGCTGCTCTTCCCCGGCCGCAGCTACTGCGTGCGGCTCCTGGACGCGGGTACGCTGACCCTCACCACGCTCTACGCCCGGGGCCGCCTCAAGGAAGGCGCCCGCGAGCGGCTGGCGCTCAAGCGGGCCGCGGTGCGCCGTACCGGCCTGTCCGAGGAGGCCCTGGAGGCGGGCGGGGTGAGGGTGGTGGAGCGCGACGAGACCATCTTCCAGGACAGCGACCGGGCCCTGGCGGTGCCTCTCGCCACCGGGGGGCAGCTCTTCGGCCTCCTCCACCTCGAGTACCCGCAGGGCGCCCCGGGCGACGCCCTCTCCGACGGGCCGCTGCTGCTCCAGGTGGCCAACCAGTCCGCCCTGGGGGTGCGCAACCTGCGCTCCATCGAGGAACTGACCTATCTGAAGTCCTACCTCGAGGACCTCATCGAGAACGCCAACGCCCTCATCGTGGTGGTGAACCGGCGGCGCGAGGTGACGGTCTTCAACCGCGCCCTGTCCCGGCTCACCGGCTGGTCCGGCGACGAGGCCATGGGCCAGGACCTGCTCTCCTTCGTGGGCGAGTCGGAGCGCGAGCGGCTGGAGCAGGTGCTGGCGCGAAGCCTGGAAGGCGACCCGGTGACCAGCTTCGAGACCCGCATCCTGCTGCGGGCCGGCGGCGAGGCCCAGGTGGCCTTCAACACCTCCCCGGTCACCGGGGCTGGCGGCGAGACCGAGGGCGTGGTGGCCATCGGGCAGGATCTGACCCAGCTCCGGGCCATGGAGGAGCGGGCCGAGCACTACCAGCGCCTGGCCGGCTTCGGCCGGCTGGCGGCCGGCATCGTCCACGAGCTCAAGAACCCGCTGGTGGCCATCGTGAGCTTCGCCGACGCGCTCCTCCTCAAGTACCGGGTGGGGGGGCTGGACCAGGCCGACGTCGACAAGCTGCGGCGCATCCGCGAGGCCGGCGAGCGGCTGGAGCGCTTCTCCCGCGACCTCGTCACCTACGCCCGCCCCTCGCCCGACAAGGCCGAGCCGGTGGACCTGGTTGCCCTGCTGGTGCAGGCCGCCCGCATGTGCGATCCGGCGCTGCGCGAGGCGGGCGGGCGGGTGATGACGCGCTTCGACGGCGGCGTCCCGGTCATCCGGGGCGTCAAGGCCAGCCTGCTCCAGGTCTTCGTGAACCTCGTCACCAACGCCGCCCAGGCGCTGTCCCAGGGCGGCACCATCACCCTGGGGCTCGCCGCCGCCGGCGACGGGGTGGCGGTTCGCGTCACCGACGACGGGCGCGGCATGACGCCCGAGGTGCGGCGCCGCGTTTTCGAGCCCTTCTTCACCACCAAGCCCGGCGGCAGCGGCTCCGGGCTGGGCCTCTCCATCGTGCAGGGCATCGTGGCCCGCCACGGCGGCGCCATCACCGTGGACAGCGACCCCGGCCAGGGGACCACCGTGACCGTGCTCCTGCCGCGGCAGCCGCCGGGTTAAGGGCGGGGCGGCGCCGGCGCGTCGATCCGGCGGCGCTGCCGCCTGGGCGGTAGGGCGGGGGCTCGTCCCCCGCCGAGGCTCGACGCTGGCGAACACCGCCCTCATGGCGGTGCCCGCATGCCACGATCCCGTAGGGCGGGGGCTCGTCCCCCGCCGGCGGCGCAGCCGCCGGATCCACGCGTGCGGCCACGGCCCTCAGTCCGGCAGCGACACCACCGCCCAGCCGCGGAAGGCCGGGAGCACGCTGGAGACCGAGTAGCCGGAGGGGTTCACGGTGATGCGCTCGTCGGCCCCCTCGGCGGAGCGGAAGCGGGCGCGCCGCGGGGAGCCGACCACGTGCACCCCGAGGAAGAGGGTGGCCCCGCGCAGCGGCCGCTCGTCGAGCGAGACCAGGTGCACGTCCACCGCTGCGCCGTCCCGGCACAGGGAGACGTGCAGCGGCGAGCGGGCCAGGGTCGAGGCGGCGCGCACGCCCTTGCCCAGGAGGAGCTCGAGGGCGCGCCAGAGCGCCTCGGGGTCGGGCGGCCCGGGGGGGAGGCCGCTCGCGGGCGCCGGCACGAGGTCGGGGAGCTCCACCAGCGTCCCCTGCCCCACGCGGACGCCCGAGGGCTTCCCCTCGGGGAGGAACGGCTGCGGCGAGGGGCGGCCGCCGTGGTCCAGCGCCACCGGCCGGCCGAAGGCCAGGAGGCCGCCGCCCGACTCGACGCGCCGCTTCACCAGATGCGCCTCGTGCGGCGAGAGCCCCTCGGCGCCGGCCAGCACCAGCGCCGCCCGTGGAGGCGCGTCCGCCGGATCCGCCACCACCGCGGCCTGCACCGGGGCCGCAGCCAGCGCGTTCACGGCGGCGGCCACCGCCGCCCGGTGCCGCCCGTCGCTCCACAGGTCGCTCTCCGCGGAGTAGAGCACGGCGCACTCCGTCACCGGCTGGTGGGGCCCGGGCGCGCCCCGCCGCAGGGCCAGGTCCCGGGCCAGGCCGCGCAAGGGGGCCAGGGCCCGCGCCGCGGCCTCGTCGGGCGGCAGGACGTCCACCCCGCAGGTGGCGGCCAGGCAGGCGGCCCGCCAGGCGGCCTCGGCGGCGGTGCCGGCGGGGAGCTCGGCGGCGCAGGGGCGCCGGCCCATGACCGCCCTGAGCAGGCGGAAGGCGCCGGCGCCATCGGGAAGCTCGACCGGGAAGATGGCCGAGTCGAGGTGGCGGGCCGCCGCGGCCTGGGCCGCTCCCGGGGACGAGAAGCGCGCCGAGACGTGGACGGCGCGGCCGGTGGCGCGCCCGTGGTCGCGCGCCGCCCGGGCGGCCTCGCCCACGGCTCGGGCCACCGCGTCAGCGCGGAAGCGCCAGAACTCCCTCCCGAAGGGCAGGGCGTCGAGCGAGAGCGCGCCGCTCGCCTGCGCCAGCGCCTCGCGGGCCAGCGCCGGGGCGTCGAAGGGCTCGAGCTGCTCGCCGTACTCGCGCCA
>DASRTO010000512.1:0-7539 GCA_035655915.1 Anaeromyxobacteraceae bacterium | reverse complement strand
GCCCTCATCGACGCCCGCATCGACGCCATGCGCGCCTTCGCGCACGAGGCCGCCGACGGCGCGGTGGACCTGCACGGCATCCTCACGCCGGAGCAGCGGGCCAGGATCTCCAAGAAGGTCCACCGGCACATGGAGTGAGGGTGAGCGCGTCGGCGGCAGCGCCCGAGGGCCGCCGTGGCCTTCGCAGCGCGGCCGCACGCGGATCGGCCGGCCCGAGGCTATGATGACCGACGTGGCAGAGGCCGAGCCAACCCTCACCGCCCTCCTCGTCGAGGACGACGCGCGGCTGGCCGCCCTGACGGCCGAGTACCTCTCCGGCCACGGCGTGGTGGTGACGCGGGCCGGGGACGGCCAGCGCGGCCTGGAGGAGGCCCTGCGCCACCGCTACGACGTGGTGCTGCTCGACCTGATGCTGCCGCGCAGGGACGGACTCGAGGTGTGTCGCGAGCTGCGCACCCGCTCGGACGTCCCGGTCATCGTCCTCACCGCCCTGGGCGAGGAGGCGGATCGGGTCATGGGCCTGGAGCTGGGCGCCGACGACTACCTGGCCAAGCCCTTCTCGCCGCGCGAGCTGCTGGCCCGCATCCGGGCGGTGGTGAGGCGGGCCCGGGGCCGGGCCGGCCCTGCGCTCAAGCCGGTCCGGGTGGGGCGGCTGGCCCTCGACCCCGCCGCCCGGCGCGCCACGGTGGGGGGCAAGGACCTCACCCTCACCGGCTACGAGTTCTCGCTCCTCTACGCCCTCGCCTCGCGGGCCGGGAGGGTCCTCAGCCGCGAGCAGCTCATCGAGATGGCGGGGGGCAGCGCCGACGAGACCTTCGACCGCTCGGTGGACGTGCACGTGTCGCGGCTGCGCCACAAGCTCGGCGACGACCCGAAGCGCCCCCTCCTCCTCAAGACGGTGCGGGGCGCCGGCTACGTGCTGGCCGGCGAGGCCGAGGGCGAGCCCCGATGACGGGGACGGGGCGCTGGCCCGCCTGGAGGCGGCGCCGCCACCCGCGCCTCTTCTGGAGCGTCTACCTCCACGGCGTCCTCATGCTGCTAGCGGTGGGGGTGGCGCTGGCGGTGGCCGGGGCGGCCCTGGGGCGGGGCGAGTGGCGCCGCGGGCCGGAGCGGGCGCTGCGCTACGCCGCCCTGCGGCTGGGAGAGCTGCGCGGCGACCCGGCCCGGCTCGACGAGGAGCTGCGCCGGGTCCGCGAGATGTTCGGCGTCGAGCTGGCGCTCTACCGGGACGACGGGACCCTCCTGGCAGGGAGCGCCGAGCCGCCGCCCTCGCTGGGGGCGGGGGAGCGCGAGCGGCTGGCCCGGGGGCCGGAGCGCCTCCCCGGCCCGCGCTTCGCCTGGGCCGCCCGCCTGCCCGGCGAGCCGGCGGCTTACTTGGTGATGGCCGGCGGCTCCCGGTCGCCGTCGCTAGAGCGGATCGCGGCCTTCCTGCTGGCGGTGCTCCTGGCCCTGGCGGTGGCCTCGGTCCCGCTGGCCCGCGCCATCGCCCGGCCGCTGGAGCGGCTCACCGCGGCGGCCCGGGCCCTGGGCTCGGGCGACCTCTCGGCGCGAGCCGGGGTGGACCGCGCCGACGAGGTGGGCGAGCTGGGCCAGGCCTTCGACGAGATGGCGGAGCGCCTGGAGCGGCTGCTCCGGCAGGAGAAGGAGCTCCTCGCCAACGTCTCGCACGAGCTCCGTACGCCGCTGTCGCGCATCCGGGTGGCGCTCGACCTCGCCGCCGAGGGGGACCCGGAGCGGGCCCGCCGCTTCCTCGGGGAGATCGCCCAGGACCTCTCCGAGGTGGAGCGGCTGGTGGAGGACATCCTCACCGCGGCGCGGCTCGACCTGGCCCAGGGGCGCTCGGGGGCCGAGGTGCCGCTGCGGCGGGAGGCGTTCCCGGCCGCCGATCTGGTCTCGCGGGCCGGGGAACGGTTCCGCGCCGCCCACCCCGGCCGCGCCCTGGAGGTGACCCTGGGCGAGAGCCTGCCCGAGCTGGACGCGGACGCGGCGCTGCTCAGGCGCGCCCTCGACAACCTGCTCGACAACGCCGCCAAGTACTCGGAGCCCTCCGAGCCGGTCGCGCTCTCGGCGCGGGAGGAGGACGGGGCCCTGCTGGTCGAGGTCCGCGACCGCGGCATCGGCATCGACCCCCAGGACCTGTCCCGGCTCTTCATCCCCTTCTTCCGTACCGATCGGAGCCGGGCTCGCGGCAGCGGCGGCGTCGGGCTGGGGCTGGCGCTGGCGAAGCGCATCGTCGAGGCCCACGGGGGGAGCATCGCCGTGGAGAGCGCGCCCGGGAAGGGGACGGCGGTGCGGGTCCGGGTGCCGGCGGCCTCGCGCCCGGCCTGAACTAGAGCGGCGGAACCGACGGGCCCCCGTCACCCGGGCGACCCGGGGCAGCGGCGCCGCCGTCCGCTGGAACGGACGGCGGCGCGCAGGTGGTCGGACGGCTACAGGAAGTAGCGGAAGAACAGCACCCCGTTCGTCTGCCAGCTGACCAGCCCGCGGCTGGGCGTGGTGGTCACGCCGGCCGCCTCCACGCTCGGGTCTCCGTAGAAGGTGGGCCCCAGCTGCAGCTCGGCGCCGAAGCTGAATCTCGGCGCGATGAAGTACTCGGCCCCGCCCACGGCCAGGATCCGGAAGTCGGTCTCGCTGGCGTTGACCCCCGGATCGATCTCGCCGCCGGAGAAGGTGAGCCCCAGCCGGCCACCTAGGTAGAGGCCGAGCGGGCTGGCGGGCTGGAAGTACCAGAGGCCGCCCACGCCGATGTCCCAGGCGTAGCTGCTCATGTCTCCGGTGCGCCCCGGGTAGTCGTTCTGAGAGAACGTCCAGAACCCGAGCCAGGGCTCGACGCGGAAGTGCGGGCTCACCTGGATGGGGATGTACAGGGCGACCGGCGGGACGCCGGCCCAGTTCAGGCTCGAGGGCTGGACGAGCTGGTTCACATTCAGGCCCAGCCCCAGGCCCACCTTTACCCCCTCCCTCTGCTGCCCCTGCGCCAGGGCGGCGGGCGGGACGGCGAGCGCGGCCACGGCCGCGGCGAGCATGATCGTCTTGCGAATCATTCCGTGACCCTCCTTGCAGCCGGCGACATGCCGGTCGGGGGCGGAGACTAAGCGCCGGCCCCGGCGAAAGTTGGAAAAACGACCGGAGCGCCCCGCCGGGGATCACCACACGTGACTACACCGTGCGCACCGGGCCCGGCGGAAGAGGAAGTCCTGGCCGCGCCTCGCCACCGCGCCGCAGCTCGGGCAGACGAGATCGAAGAACGCGAGCGCCGAGGGGCGCCCGAGGGCGATCGAGGTGGCGAGGAGCGGCGCCGAGAGCCCCAGCACCAGCAGCGCTCCCTCCCACCAGCGCATGGGGGGGCCGCGCCACAGGACGAAGCCGATGGCCGCCAGCGGCACCAGCGCCAGGAAGAAGCCGAGGGCGCGCCCCCACATCCAGGCCAGGCGAGCGCCCCGAAGGATGCCCCACACCAGCAAGAGCGCCACGCCGGCGGCGAAGAGGTACTGGAAGAAGCCCACCCGCGAGGCGCCGGCGACGAGCAGAGCCAGGCCGGCCTGCACCGAGACCACCAGCAGCAGGGAGAGGAGGGCGACGTGGACGCTCGGGGGGATGCGGCGCGGCTCGGCCATGGGCCGGTCCTACCACGGCGGCCGGCCCGCCGCGACGACGCCTCACGGCTCCTTCATGTGAGGGTACTCCACCCGCAGCGGCGGGACGAAGGTCTCCTTGATGGCCCGGGGGGACACCCAGCGCATGAGGTTCATCATGGAGCCGGCCTTGTCGTTGGTGCCGCTGGCCCGGGCGCCGCCGAAGGGCTGCTGCCCCACCACCGCCCCGGTGGGCTTGTCGTTGACGTAGAAGTTGCCGGCGGCGTTCTCGAGGACCCGGGCCGCGTGCGCGATGGCCCGGCGATCCCGGGCGAAGAACGACCCGGTGAGGCCGTAGGGCGAGGTCTCGTCGCACAGGCGCAGCGCCTCGTCCAGGCGATCGTCCTCGTAGACGAAGGCCGTCAGCACCGGACCGAAGATCTCCTCCTGCATGAGCCGGTGGCGCGGGTCCCGGGTCTCCACCAGCGTCGGCTGGACGAAGAAGCCGGTGGTGGCGTCGCAGCCCCCGCCGGCGAGGACGCGCGTCTCCGGCGAGGCCCGTGCCAGCTCGACGTACCCACGGATGCTCTCGAAGGCGGCCCGGTCGATGACCGCCCCCATGAAGCTGGTGAAGTCGGCCGGGTCGCCCATCCTGATCTCGCCGATGAGCCTGAGCAGGCGCTCCTGGAGCGCCGGCCACAGGCTGCGGGGCAGGTAGGCGCGCGAGGCCGCCGAGCACTTCTGCCCCTGGAACTCGAAGGCGCCGCGCACCAGCGCCACCGCCAGCGCGTCCGGGTCGGCGGAGGGGTGGGCGAAGACGAAGTCCTTGCCGCCGGTCTCGCCGACGATGCGCGGGTAGGTCCGGTAGCGCGGCAGGTTCTCTGCGATGGTGCGCCACATGCCCTGGAGCACCGCCGTCGAGCCGGTGAAGTGCAGGCCGGCCAGTTCCGGGCTCTGCAGGGCCGGGTCGCCCACCGCGCGCCCGGGCCCGGGGAGGAAGTTCACCACGCCCGGCGGGAGGCCGGCCGCCTCCAGCAGCTTCAGGATCCACCACCCGGAGTACACGGCGGTGGAGGCCGGCTTCCACAGCACCACGTTGCCCATGATGGCCGGGGCGGTGGGGAGGTTGGCGGCGATGGAGGTGAAGTTGAATGGCGTCACCGCCAGGACGAACCCCTCCAGCGGTCGGTGCTCCACCCGGTTCCACTGCCCCGGCGGCGAGAGCGGCTGCTGGGCGTGGATCTGCTCGGCGAAGGCCACGTTGAAGCGCCAGAAGTCCACGATCTCGCAGGCCGAGTCGATCTCTGCCTGGAAGACGGTCTTGGACTGCCCCAGCATGGTGGCGGCGTTCAGCACCGGGCGCCACGGGCCGGCCAGGAGGTCGGCCGCCTTGAGGAAGACCGCCGCCCGGTCGGCGAAGTCCATGGCCGCCCACTCGCGGCGGGCCGCCCGGGCCGCCTCGATGCCGGCCGTCACCTCCTCCGGCCCGGCCTGGTGCCAGCGGGCCAGCCGGTGGCCGTGCCGATGCGGCAGGCGCGCCTCGGCGATGCGGCCGGTGCGCACCTCCCGCCCGCCGATCACCAGGGGGATCTCGATCTCCTGCGAGGATTGCTCGGCCAGCTTGGCCTTGAGCGCCTGCTTCTCGGGCGAGCCCGGGGCGTAGTGGAGGTTCGGCTCGTTGCGCGGCTCGGGGACGGCGAAGCGGGCGTTGGGCATGGGACCCTCCGGGCGGGGCGAGGATACCCCCTGGCTGGCCCCCTTCCCACGGCCCGGGAAGGGCGGCCCCTTGAGCGGCGCGGTGGCCTTCGGCTAGGGTTCCCGCGCCATGGGCAGCACCTTCCAGCTCTTCGAGAAGGCCGAGCAGCTGGAGCTGCTCTGCGCCGACATCTACCGGGCGCTGGCCCGCCAGTTCCAGGCCCAGCCCGAGGCGCACGACCTGTTCCAGCGGCTCGAGGCCGAGGAGCGGCAGCACGCGGTGCGGGTGCGCCTGCTCGCGGCGCGATACCAGCACGACTCGAAGCTCCTGGAGGCGGCGGCGGTGGCGGCACAGCACCTCGACGAGCTACTGGAGGAGGCACGGTCGGTCCTGTCGCGGGTCGACTCCGGCGCCTGGGGCGCCAGCCTGGAAGTGGTGAAGGGGGAGTTGGCGGAGCTGGAGGAGCGCTTCTCGGCGGCCCACGCCCACGTCATCGCCTCGGCCGCCAACCCGGCGCTGCGAGCCTTCTTCGAGCAGCTGGCCCGGCAGGACCGCGCCCACTTGGAGTTGCTCCGCTCCTGACCGGACCCCCTTCGGGGGTCCGGGCCCCGGCACCGTGGTGGCCACCGCGGTGGCGGTGGTAACCATGAGCGGCCAACCCGGTTCCGCGGAGGCGGCCGCCGGGCCAGGCCCTTCGGAGGGAACGACATGGCGAGCATGCACTCGGCGGGTGAGGCCGGAGCCAAGGCGGCGGCGGCAGCCAAGGGGATGGTGGCGGAGTTCAAGGTCTTCCTGGTGAAGCACAACGTGCTGGCCCTGGCGGTCGGCGTGGTCATCGGGGCGGCCGTCGGCAAGGTGGTGTCCGGCATCGTGGACGACA
The DNA here is from genome assembly GCA_035655915.1 of Anaeromyxobacteraceae bacterium. Classification (GTDB taxonomy): domain Bacteria; phylum Myxococcota; class Myxococcia; order Myxococcales; family Anaeromyxobacteraceae; genus DASTPH01. The sequence goes on along the minus strand of DASRTO010000512.1, from coordinate 1,388 downwards.
TCATCATGCCCATCGTGGGCGTGCTCATGCCGGGCGGGGAGTGGCGCTCGGCCGAGCTGGTGCTCGCCGGCAAGAACGCCATCAAGTACGGCGACCTGCTGGGGCGGATCATCGACTTCACCATCGTGGCGGCGGTGGTGTTCTTCATCCTCAAGGCCTTCATCCGCGAGCAGAAGCCGGCGCCGGCGACGCCCACCAAGACCTGCCCGCAGTGCCTGGAGACCGTCCCCGAGGCCGCCAAGAAATGCCGCGCTTGCGCCTCGGCGCTCTAGGCGCCCCGGCAGCCTGATCGCCAGGGCGCTGCCGTTCACGGCCGCGCCCTCACGCGTGGATCCGGCGGCGCTGCCACCGGCGTGCCGCAAGGCCCGCCCCACGGTAGGGCGGGGGCTCGCCCCCCGCCCGGGATCACCGTCATGAGCCCGGCGCCGCCGCCTGCTCGAGCCGGCGCGCCACCGCGGCGGCGCCCTCGGCCGGGATCCTGGTCCCCAGGGCCCGGACGGCCACCTGGAGAAGCGCCCGGGCCGCCTCGGGCACCTCTCTGCGGAGCGCCGCCTCGATCTCGGCCGCCAGGGCCGGGAAGGCCCGCTCGAAGCGGCGCGACGGATCGAGGTCGTCGAGGGCGCCGGCCTCGTTCGCCGGGAGGTGACGCGCTGCCAGGCGCATGAGGTGCCCCGCCGCCGCCGCCAGGCGCTGGCGCCCGGCCAGGCGCTCGCCGCGCCGGGCCCGCCCGCCGGCGACGAGCAGGTCGGCCAGGAGTTGGCCCGCGAGCCAGTCGTCGCCGGGCGCCTCGCCGTGGTCATGCCGCTCGGTCTCGGCGCGCACCTCCGCCATCCGCTCCCCGATTCGCTCCCGATCGATCAGCACCCGGTAGCGGTTCACCCGCGCGACGCGCAGTTCCTCCGGGTCGAAGACCGCGAACTCCAGGAGGTGACCGGAGCGGAGGATGACCTTCAGCCCGTGCGCCGTCTCGCGGTAGGAGAGGGCCACCTCCCCGGGCTGGGGCAGCCAGTCGAGGCGGCCGCGGAAGCGTCCCGCGCGCCCCTGCGGTACCACCACGAAGAAGTCGTGGTCCGACCACTCGTCGGCCGGGGCTCCCTCTCCCGACATCGAGCCCAGCGCCACCAGGCCCAGGACCTCCGCCTCGGCGGCGAGGCGCTGGCGCAGCCGCTCGGTGAAGGCCTGATAGTCGTCCCGGTCCATGCCGCTCGCCCCGCTCGCGCGTCGCGGCAACCGTAGATCACCCGGGGTCACGGCTTCCGGCCTTGACGGGTAGGGCCCAGGCGGGGATCGGCCCCGGGGCCCGGATGGGTCGAGGCCCCGGGTGAGAGCCTGCGGCCCGCCAAGGTGGCAGTAGCCTGCCTCGAGGGGAGACCGAATGGACGCAGCCA
>DASRTO010000511.1:0-3983 GCA_035655915.1 Anaeromyxobacteraceae bacterium | reverse complement strand
CTGCTGGTGGCGGCGATCCTGCACTGGAGCTTCCGGCGGGTCCTGCCGAGCCATCCGCTCGCCGCCGCCGGCCTGCCCCGCCCGCCGCTCGACGGGCCGCTCTTGTGGAAGTCGCTGGCGGCGCTGCTCTCGGTGGCGACGGGCTTCCTGCTGGGCCTTCCGCTCGCCTGGACCGCGCTGGCCGGCGCGGCGCTGGTCATGGCGGTGGGCGGCCGGGAGCCGCGCGAGGCCCTGATGCGGGTGGACTGGCCGCTGCTCCTCTTCTTCGCCGGCCTGTTCGTGGTGGTGGCCGGGGTGGGGCGCGCCGGGGTGGCGGGGCGGATGCACGAGGCCATGGCGCCGCTCCTGGGGGAGTCGGCGGCGCGGCAGGCGGTGGTCTTCTCGCTCTTCTCGGCGGTGGCCTCGCAGGTGGTCTCCAACGTCCCCTTCGTCATCCTGGCCGGGCACTGGGTGCCGCGCATGGCCGACCCGGACCTGCTCTGGCTCGCCACCGCCTTGTCGTCCACGCTGGCGGGGAACCTGACGGTGGTGGGGTCGGTGGCGAACCTCATCGTGCTGGGGCTGGCCGGGCCCCGCGCCCAGGTGGGCTTCTGGGGCTTCCTGCGGTATGGGGCGGTGGTGACCTTGGTCACCCTGGCCGTGGCCCTGGCGGGCCTCCTCGCGGAGCGAGCGGCGGGCTTCATCTGAGGTCCGTAAGAACGCGTACTTACGGGTGCATCTGCAAGAGGCGCCAGGAGGCGCAAGCGGGCGAAATAACGGAGCTCGGCGGCCGTAGACAGGCCCATGGTGACGGCGGTTGCCGCGCTGGCAGTGCCCGGGATAGGGTCGCGCGTTTCCTGGCCCTGGGAGGAGCCCTCCTTCGTGCCACCCGCGAGCCCCGAGGCGTTGCTGGCGCGCTCCGCCTCCCGAGGCGACCAGGAGGCGTTCGCCCGCCTTGTCGAGGACCACAAGCGGGCGGTCTACGGCCTGTGCCTGCGGCTGCTCGCCGACTCCGAGGAGGCCCGCGACGCGGCCCAGGAGACCTTCGTGCGCGCCTACACCGCGCTCGACACCTTCGACGCCTCGCAGCCCTTCGCCCCCTGGGTGCTGCGCATCGCCCGCAACCACTGCCTGGACCAGTTGCGCCGCCGCACCCCGGAGCGCCGGCACCTGCCGCTCGACGGCGAGGGCCCGGACGGCGAGCCCCAGCACCGCGAGGTCGCCGATCCGGAGGCCCCTCGAGCCGACGAGGCGCTGGAGCGGGCCGAGACCCGCGGCGCGCTCGAGGCGGCGGTGGCGGCCCTCCCCCCGAACTACCGGGAGGTGGTGCACCTCTTCCACGTCGAGCACCTCTCCTACAAGGAGATCGCTTCCGCCATGGACGTCCCCATCGGCACCGTGATGACCTGGCTCCACCGCGCCCGCGCCAGGCTGCGAGAGGCGCTCGCCGCCAAGGAGGTGGCCCCGTGACGACCGCCCTGCACCTCGACGACGAGCGCGCCCAGCTGCTGGTGGAGGGGCTGCTCCCCGCTGCCGAGGCCGCCCTGGCCCAGGGGCACCTCGCCGCCTGCCAGGGCTGCCGCGCCCTGGTGGAGTCCCACCGCGCCCTGGCCGAGGCCCTCTCAGGCCTCGAGGCGCCCGAGCCGCCGCCGGGCTTCACCGCCGGGGTGCTGGCCCGGGTGGAGCGGCGCCAGCGCCTGGCCTCCTGGGAGCGGGGCCTGGGCGTCGCCATCCTGGCCGCCTCGGCCGCCGCCGCCGGGGCCCTCTTCGCCGGGGCCGGCCAGAGCGCCTGGGCCGACGCCGTGAGCGGCCTGCTCCGCTCCATCGGCGGGATCGCCACCGCGCTCCGCATCGGGGGCGAGGTGGCCGGGCCGGTGGTCTCGGCGCTCCGCCCGCAGATCGTCGCCGCGTGCGCCGCCGTGGCCCTGCCGCTCTTCTTCCTGCTGGCGCGCCTGACGCCGGCCCGCCGCACCGAGTCCGCCTGAGGAGACACGCATGTTCGCCGCCCTGCTCGCCGCCCTGGTCGCCCTGCAGGCCCCGGCGCCCCCGTCGCCTCCCTCCCCTCCGGCGCCGCCGTCGCCGCGAGCCCTCCGCGCTCCGGTCCCGCCGCGGGCGCCGCGGGCCGTCCCGTCGCCTCCCGTGCCCGGCGAGGGCCAGCTGCTCGGGGAGTGGCCGGACAAGCCGTCGGGGAAGCGCGTCACCCTGAAGCGAAAGATGGACGTGGACGAGGCGCTGGAGCAGATCGCCTCGGCCGCCGGCTGGAACCTGGTGGCCAACACCGGCCGCGCCGGCGACCGGGCGCTGATCCTCGGCCTGCGCGACGTGCCGGTGGAGGAGGCGCTGCGGGCGGTCCTGGCCGGCTCGCCGCTCGCGGCCACGCGCCGCGGCGAAACCGTCACCGTGGCCCCCTACCTCCCCGCCCCGCCGCGCAGCGAGGGGGAGACCCTCTCCGGGTTCGAGACGCCGACCGGCAAGAAGTTCAGCGGCGACCTCAAGGACGCCCCGGTGGACCAGGCGCTCAAGCGCATCGCCCAGGCCGGAGGCCTGTCGGTGGTGCTGCCGCCCGGGCTGCGGGGCTCGGTGACCGCCTCCTTCAAGGACACGCCGGTGGAGGAGGCGCTGCGGGCGGTGCTGGCCCAGGCCGACCTCACCGCCTCGCGCCAGGGGTCGGTCCTCACCGTGTCGCGCGAGAGCGGCCCCCGCATCGTCATCAGCGGCGGCAAACGGCGCTTCCAGTTCGGCGTCGAAGGGCTCCCCGACTCGGAGGAGATCGCCCAGGCGGCGCAGGAGGCCGCCGAGGAGGCCCGCCAGGCCATGGACGAGGCCCGCGAGGACATGGAGGCGGCCAGGGGCATGCGCGGCGCCAAGGACCGGGTGGTCCACGGGGACGTGACCGTCGCCGCCGGCGAGCGCGTCCGGGACGTGGTGGCCATCCGCGGGAACGTCAAGCTCGAGCCCGGGGCGGTGGCCCGGGAGGTCACCGCGGTGGTGGGCTCGGTGGAGATCGGCCCCGGCGCGGTGGTGCTGAAGCACGCCACGGCGGTGGGCGGGGACCTCCACGTGGCGGCCGGCGCGCGGGTGGGGCGCGACGCCACCAGCGTGGGGGGCAAGATCGTCATCGAGCCCGGCGCCGACGTGGAGGGGAGCCAGACCGCGGTCCCCATCCCGGGCCTGGGCGGGCTCCTGGGGATGGCCCTGGGCGCGAGCGGGTTCGGGGCCAAGGCCTCGCCGCTGGTGCGGGCCGCCAGCGCCCTGGCCGAGTTCGCGGTGCTCTTCGCCCTGGGGCTCCTCGCGCTGCTGCTCTTCCCGAGGCGCCTCGACGGCGTGGCCGCCTCCCTCACCGCCACGCCCTGGAAGGCGCTCCTGGCCGGCCTGCTGGGGACGGTGGCCATGCCGGTGCTGACGGTGCTCCTGGCGGTCACCATCATCGGCATCCCTCTCATCGCCGTGCAGTGGCTGGGGGTGATGGTGGCCGGCATCCTGGGGGTGGCCTCGCTGGCGCTGCTGCTGGGACGGCGGCTGCCGCTGAAGCTCGACCGGGCCCAGGCGGTGGCGCAGCTCGCCATCGGGACCGCCCTCCTGGTGGTGGTGGGGAAGATCCCGGTGCTGGGGGCCATGGTGTGGGTGGCGGTCTGGCTCTTCGTCTTCGGCGCCGTGCTCCGGACCCGCTTCGGGCAGACGCTGCCGGCAGAGCCGCTGCCCACCGCCCCGGCGCCACCGCCCGCGCCTCCGGCGGCGCCGGCCTAGCGCCCGCCCCGGCGCGGGGCCCGGACCTGGCCCAGCGAGGCCAGTCCCCCCCACGCCTCGAAGGTGGCGCGGTCTTGACACTGGAAAGATTAGTCGGTCGCCGTCACCGGCTGGCCTCCCGGCCCGAGCCCACGACCCACGACGAAAGGGACCACCGCCTGGCCACCCACTTCGGGATCCGGGCGCCCGACCGCCCCCCTCTGGGCGCCTAGGGCCGCCGGCCGGGGCCTCAGCGGCCCGCCGCCGGGATCTCCCCG
>DASRTO010000510.1:0-1552 GCA_035655915.1 Anaeromyxobacteraceae bacterium | reverse complement strand
CACCAACCTGGCGCTGGGCCAGGCGCGCGTGCACACCGTCGAGCACGTCCTGGCGGCCCTGACCGGTCTGGGCATCGACAACTGCCGCGTCGAGGTGGACGGGCCGGAGATCCCCATCCTCGACGGCTCGGCCGCCCCCTTTGTGGCCCTGATCCACGAGGCGGGGGTGGCGGTGCAGCGGCAGGGGAAGCGCGTCATCGTGGTGGAGCGCCCGGTGGAGGTCCGCGACGGCGACAAGCTGGCGCGGCTGGAGCCGTCGGACTCGCTCTCCATCGACTTCACGGTTGACTTCGGCCATCCGCTCATCACCAACCAGTCGTTCCGGTTCGCCCTCTCGGACCGCGCCTTCGAGCGCGAGGTGGCACGGGCCCGCACCTTCTGCCTGCTGCGCGACGTCGAGCGGATGCAGTCCATGGGGCTGGCCCGCGGCGGCAGCCTGGACAACGCCGTGGTGGTGGACGACTTCAGCATCCTCAACCCAGAGGGGCTGCGCTTCCCCGACGAGTTCGCCCGCCACAAGGTGCTGGACGCGCTGGGCGACCTCTCGCTGGCGGGCCTGCCCGTCATCGGCGCCTTCCGGGCCGTGAAGAGCGGCCACGCCATGAACCAGGCGCTGGTGCGCCGGCTGCTCGCCGACGCCTCGAGCCACCGGGTGGTGCGCATCACCGCCGAGAGCCAGCTCGAGCCGCTGCACATCCGGCTGCCGGCGCTGGCGCCGGAGTCGCGCACCGCCTGAGTCCCGGAAGGGGCCGGCCCCCGCGGAACCCCTCTCCCGACGGCGCCGCCGGCCTTCCTCTGGGGCCGCGGCGCGCACGCAAGGGGGGCGACGCCCCACGGCCCGGGGATGCTTACCCTCCTCCCGGGAAGGAGGCAGCCATGCCCCTCACGACATGCGAGGTGTGCGGCAACACCTACGACAAGGCCTTCCAGGTCGTCGTCGGCGGAGCCAGCCACGTCTTCGACTGCTTCGAGTGCGCCATCGAGGCCCTGGCCCCCCGCTGCGCCGGGTGCGCCTGCCGGGTGATCGGCCACGGCGTCGAGGCCGACGGGAAGGTCTACTGCAGCGCCCACTGCGCCCACGCCGCGGGCTTCGCCCAGGCCAGGGATCACGTGGCAGGGCTGGCCGACGTCACCGCCATGCCGCGGTAGCAGGGCGCCGCGTCGAACGGCGCGGCGACAGGCCCGGGGCATCACCAAGGGCGACCCCCGAGGGGTCGAGCCCCGAATCAGGTCTGACCAGCGTTGTAGGGAGACTGGCCGCCGACCAGGCCCGGCTCTCCGAAGTGATGATGAGCTACTGGGCGCGCTTCGCGCGCGAGGGGGATCCGAACTCCGCGGGCACGCCGAACTCCGCGGGCACGCCCTCCTGGGCACGAACGCCCCGCGCCGGTCCGGGCGGGGCCTTTCGCGTCTCACCACGTCCCGAAGCGCCTCCGCGCCTCGGCCGAGAGCGCGTCGCGGTGGCGCGGGTCGGCGATGGCGATGAGCGCCGCCGCTCGCTGCCGGAGGTTCTTGCCGTACAGGTCGGCGATGCCGTGCTCGGTGACCACGA
>DASRTO010000509.1:0-6235 GCA_035655915.1 Anaeromyxobacteraceae bacterium | reverse complement strand
GATGGCGTTCACGTGGAACTTGGCGGTGTGCTCGGAGATGCCGAGCCGGGCGGCGATGGCCTTGTTGGGGAGCCCCTCGGCGAGCAGCCCCAGCACCTCCAGCTCGCGGGGGGTGAGCGGCTCGTCCAGGGCCGGCGCCGGCGGGGCGCGAATCACCGAGGCGGCGAGGCCAGCGTCGAGGACGGTGAGGCCCCGGGCCGCGGCGGCCAGGGCCGCGGCCACCCGCTCGGCCGGGGCGTCGCGGAAGAGCGCGCCGCGGGCGCCCGCGGCCAGCGCCTCGGCGGCCTGGGGCTCGGCGGCGAGGAGGGCCACCACCGGCAGCCGGGCCGAGAGGTCCCGCAGCGGACCGGCGAAGGCGTCGCCGGGCCCGAGGTCGAAGGCGGCCACCTCCGGCGCCGAGCGGCCCAGGGAGGCCCGGGGCTCTCGGCCGGGGGCGGCCTGCTCCACGACCGCCAGCCCCGGGACGGCGGCCAGGAGGGCCGAGAGGCCGCCGCGCGACAGCGGGTCGGCGCTCACCACCAGCAGCCGCAGCGGATCCACCCGGATGGTGTAACCACCCGTTGCGCCGGGGCAAGCCGCGCCCGGGGCGGCGCGGCGGCCTGGGGAGGAAGGGCCCGGCTCCCGGAGCCGTTCTACAATCGGCGCCATGGCGGCCATCGAGGCCCAGGGGCTCTCCAAGACCTACCGCGGCCCCCTGGGGGGCGCCGGCGCCGTCGCCCTCCGCGGGGTGGACCTGCGCGTCGAGCGCGGCACCGCCTTCGGCCTCATCGGGCCGAACGGCGCCGGGAAGACCACCTTCGTCAAGGCGCTGCTCGGCGTGGTGCGCCCCACCGCCGGGCGCGTCTCGCTCCTCGGCGGCGACCCGGACGACCCGGCGGTGCGCCGGCGCGTCGGCTACCTCCCCGAGCGCCTGGCCCTGCCGCCGGCGTGGACGCCGGTGGAGATCCTCACGAGCGTGGCGCGCCTGAAGCGCCTGGGGCCGGCCCGGGCCGAGGTGGCGCGGCGGCTCGAGGAGGTGGGGATGGCCGAGGCGGCGGGGCGCAAGGTGGGCGGTTTCTCCAAGGGCATGAAGCAGCGGGTGGGGCTGGCCGGCGCGCTGCTGGGCTCGCCCGAGGTGCTGGTCCTCGACGAACCCACCGACGGGCTCGACCCGCTGGCCCGGGTCGAGGTGCGGAGCCTCCTCGCCCGCGAGCTCGAGCGGGGCGCCACGCTCCTGCTCAACTCCCACCTGCTGTCCGAGACCGAGCGGGTGTGCGGCCGCATCGGCATCTTGGTGGAGGGCCGGGTGGTCCGGCAGGGCGCGCTCCCGGACCTGCGGTCCGCCCTGCCGCGGTGGCGCGTCAGGCTGGCCGGGCCCGCCGCAGCCATCGCCGCGGCCGGGTTCTCGGGCGGGGGCCAAGGGAGCTGGGCCTTCGAGGGCGAGGCCCTGGCCATGAACGCCGCCCTGGATCGGGCCCGCGCCGCCGGGGCGCTGGTGCTGGAGGTGGCGCAGGAGTCGAAGGACCTGGAGGCGGTGCTGGCCGAGGCCGTCGGCGCCGAGGCGTCCGCGGAGCCGGGAGGGCGGCCGTGAGCGCGCTCCTGGTGGCCGCCGACCTCCTGCGGGAGGCCAGGTCGCGCCGCTGGACGCTGGCCCTGGCGGGGGCGGTGACGCTGGTCCTGGCCGCGGTGGCGGTGGGGCTGCGGCTGGAGGTGGTGGACGGGGCGCTCGCGGCGACGCGCCTCTTCGGCGGCTCGCTCGACACCGACATCCGCTCGGTGGACGTGGCGCTGCGCCCTTTCTTCGCGGCCACATCCTGGCTGGTCTTCTTCGGCGGCACGGTCTTCGGCGTCGTCGCCGTGAGCGACTTCGCCCCATCCATGCTGGCGCCGGGGCGGGTGGAGTCCCTCCTCGCGCTGCCGGTGCGCCGCTGGCAGCTGCTTCTCGGCACCTTCCTCGGGGTGGAGGCCCTGGTGCTGGGCGGGGCCGTCTACGGCGGGGGCGGGATGACGCTCCTGCTCCTCGCCAAGACCGGGGTGTGGAACCCGGGCCCGGTGCTGGCGGCGGCCATGGCGGCGCTGGCCTTCGCGCCGATCTACGCCGTCATGCTGGGGGCGGCGCTCCTGGTCCGCAGCGCGGCGCTCTCCGCGGCGGCGGGCTTCCTGCTCCTCCTGGCCGGCGTGGTGGCGGGCGAGCGCGGGCCCATCGCCTCGGCCTTCGAGCCGGGGACGGCTCGCGCCGTCTTCCTGGCGCTGACGGCGCCGCTGCCGCGCCTCACGGCGCTGGCGAGGGCGGCCTCCGACCTGGCGCAGGCCAAGCCGGTGGCGGCCGGACCGTTCCTCGGCTCGGCGCTGGGCGCGGCGCTGTTCGCCAGCGCCGCGCTCTCCCTGGCGGCGGCGCGCTTCGAGCGGAAGGACTTCTGATGGCCCGGCCCGCCGAGCGGCGCACCGCCCTGTGGCTCCTGGCCGGGGTGCTGCTCCTCGTCGCCGCCGCGCTGCTCACCATCCTGTCGGAGGGGGGCCCGCCCGTCCGCGCCCGGCCGGCCGTCGAGTTCCCGCGACACCTGCGGGCGCCGGAGTACCAGCGCATGGAGCGGCGCGCGGTCCTGCCGCCGGCGCCGCCGGCCGGCCCGCGGGGAGACGGGCCGCCGCCCTCGCGCCGGCGCGACCCGTTGCTGGCGGCCCTGCCGCCCGATCCGTCGCGGTCGGTGGTGGTGTTCGAGGCCAACGCCCTGCGCCACTCGCGGCTGGGCGAGCTGTTCCTGGGCTGCCTCGGCGAGGACGACGCCAGGGTGATCGAGGAGCTGCGCCGGCTGGGCATCGACCCGCTCAAGGACGTGGACCGGGTGGCGGTGATGCCGGAGGGCCTGGCGGTCTCGGGGTTCTTCGGCAAGGCCCGCTGGAGCGAGCTCATGGACGGGGCCGAGCCCGCCCGGTACGGCGGCGAGGGGAGCCTGTACCGCCGCCCGGGGGGCCAGCCGGTGGCCGGCGTGTGGCGCGACCAGCTGCTGGTGCTGGCCTCCAGCCCGGAGGCGGTGCGAGCGGCGCTGGACCGGGTCGAGGGGCGCGCCCCGGCGGCCCCGCCCATCCCGGAGGATGCGACCTACGGGGAGGTCTACGGCGTCCTGCCGGGCGAGGCGCTGCGGGCCCTGGTGCCGCCGGGCGCCTCGGGCGACCTGGGCGCCCGGCTGGCCGAGGTGGCCTCGCGGGTGGAGCTGCACGCCGACGCCATGAGCGACGTGGCGGTGACGGCGCGGGTGAGCGGCCAGGACCGAGCGGCGCTGGAGGACCTGGCCCGGGCCCTGGGGGCGGCGCTGGCGGTGGCGCGGGTGGAGGCCCGGGCCAGCGGGGACCAGGAGCTGGTGGAGCTGCTCGACCACGCCCGGGTGGTGCGCGGGGGCGAGGGGTTCTCGCTCGAGCTGGCGCTGCCCGCCGAGACGCTGGAGCGCTGGTTCGCCGGCTGCCGGGAGCGGGCCGGCTCGCCGCCGCGAGGGCGGCCGCAGCCCTGAGCGGGCGGAGGCCGCCCGGAACGAGGCTCGTCGGCGTCGCGGCCGCCCCCGGCCGGGGGTATCATCCGGGGCGACATGCCTCCTCCCGACAGGGCCTCCACGGCCGCGCCCTCCCAGGAGGCGCGCGCGCTGGAGCGGGCCCGCGACCTCCCCAACGTCCGCACCGCCACCGACGTGGACGCGCTCCGCCGTTCCTTCGCCGACCACCTCCAGTTCACCCAGGGCAAGGACGAGCACTCGGCCACCGCCCTGGACCGCTACCTGGCGGTGGCGGGGGCGGTGCGCGACCGCATGACCCGCCGCTGGCTGCAGACGCAGCAGGCCTACTACCGCTCCGACGCCAAGCGGGTCTACTACCTGTCGCTGGAGTTCCTGCTGGGCAAGGCGCTGGAGAACAACCTCATCAACCTGGGGCTCCTCGACAACATGAAGGCGGCCCTGGGGGCCCTGGGCATCGATCTCTCCGACCTCTGCGAGCAAGAGCCCGACGCCGGCCTGGGCAACGGGGGCCTGGGGCGGCTGGCGGCCTGCTTCCTCGACTCGATGGCCACCCTGGCCCTGCCGGCCAACGGCTACGGCATCCGCTACGAGTTCGGCATCTTCGACCAGCAGATCCGCGACGGCTGGCAGGTGGAGCGGCCCGAGGAGTGGCTGCGCTTCGGCAACCCCTGGGAGATCCCGCGCCCCGAGTACCGGGTGCCGGTCCGCTTCTACGGCCGGACCGAGAAGGCCGCCGACGAGCGCGGGCGGGCCACCACGCGCTGGGTGGACACGCGCCAGGTGCTGGGCGTCCCCTACGACACGCCCATCGCCGGCTACCGCAACGGGACGGTGAACACCCTGCGGCTGTGGCAGGCGCGGGCCTCGGAGGAGTTCGACCTCGCCGACTTCAACGCCGGAGACTACCTCAAGGCGGTCGAGGACAAGAACCTCTCCGAGAACATCTCCAAGGTGCTCTACCCCAACGACGTCACGGTGATGGGGAAGGAGCTGCGGCTGCAGCAGCAGTACTTCTTCGTGGCCTGCTCCATCCACGACATCGTGATGCGCCACCTCAAGGTGCACCAGGGCTTCGCCGGCTTCGCCGACAAGGTGGCCATCCAGCTCAACGACACCCACCCCGCCATCGCCATCGCCGAGTTGATGCGGGTGATGGTGGACGACCACGGACTGGAGTGGGAGGAGGCCTGGGCCACCTGCCAGAAGGTCTTCGGCTACACGAACCACACGCTCTTGCCCGAGGCGCTGGAGCGCTGGCCGGTGGAGCTCCTGGGCCGGGTCCTGCCGCGGCATTTGGAAGTCATCTTCGAGGTGAACGGCCGCTTCCTGGAGTGGGCTCGCCGCGAGCAGCGGGCCGACGAGGACGCCATCGCCCGCATGTCGCTGGTGGAGGAGGGGCCGGTGAAGATGGTGCGCATGGCCAACCTGGCGGTGCTCGGCTCCCACTCGGTGAACGGGGTGGCGGCGCTGCACACCCAGCTGCTGCAGGCCGAGCTGTTCCGGGACTTCCACCAGCTCTGGCCCGAGCGGTTCAACAACAAGACCAACGGCGTCACCCCGCGCCGCTGGATCCTGGAGGCCAACCCGCTGCTCTCCAGCGTCATCAACGAGTGCATCGGGCCGGGCTGGCACGTGGACGCCGAGGAGCTGAGGCGGCTCGAGCCCCTGGCCGAGGACGAGGCCTTCCGGCGGCACTTCCGCGACATCAAGCGCGCCAACAAGGAGCGGCTGTCCGAGATCGTCCGCCGCCAGTCCGGGCTGGAGGTGGACCCGGGCTCGATCTTCGACGTGCAGGTGAAGCGCATCCACGAGTACAAACGGCAGCTCCTCAACGTCCTGCACATCGCCCACCTCTACCTGCGCCTCAAGGCCGACCCCTCGCTCAGCCCGCCGCCGCGCACCTTCCTCTTCGGCGGCAAGGCCGCGCCCGGTTACGCCATGGCCAAGTGGATCATCAAGCTGGTGAACTCGGTGGCCGAGGTGGTGAACCACGACAAGGAGCTGCGCGGGCGCCTCAAGGTGGCGTTCCTGGAGAACTACCGGGTCTCGCTGGCGGAGAAGATCATCCCGGCGGCCGACGTCTCGGAGCAGATCTCCACCGCCGGCAAGGAGGCCTCCGGCACCGGCAACATGAAGTTCGCCATGAACGGGGCCCTGACCGTGGGGACCCTCGATGGCGCCAACGTGGAGATCCGCGAGGCGGTGGGGGCGGAGAACTTCTTCCTCTTCGGGCTCACCGTGCCGGAGGTGCAGGAGCTGCGGCGCCGCGGCTACCACTCCTGGGACGTCTACCGGCAGCAGCCGGAGCTCAAGGCGGTGGTGGACGCCATCGGCTCGGGGGTCTTCTCCCCCGGCGAGCCTAGCCTGTTCCACCCGGTGGTCGACTCGCTCCTCAACGGCGGCGACCCCTTTCTGGTGCTGGCCGACTTCGCCGGCTACGTCGCCTGCCAGGAGGAGGTGTCGCGCGCCTGGCTCGACTACGAGCGCTGGACGCGGATGGCCATCCTCAACGTGGCCCGCACCGGGCGCTTCTCCTCCGACCGCACCATCCGCGAGTACGCCGAGCAGATCTGGAACGTGGGGCCCATCCCCATCGGCTGAGCCGGATCGGGCTGCCGTGGCGGCGAACGCCCGCGTCGAGCCCCGGCGGGGGACGAGCCCCCGCCCTACGGAGGCCACGCGAGTGGCCCCGCCTTCAGCGCCGCCGCGGGCGGCGCGGGCGCCAGCCGTGCTCGGCGAGCGACACCCGG
>DASRTO010000508.1:0-5527 GCA_035655915.1 Anaeromyxobacteraceae bacterium | reverse complement strand
CGTCTTCCGCTCCCAGGGCGGGAGCGACCGCAAGGGCAACCTGACCGGCGTCTGCGCCCCCCACCACCTGCGGGGCATCCACGGCGGCCGCCTCCGCGTCACCGGCACCGCCCCCGACCACCTGGTGTGGACCCTGCGCTCGGGAAGGCGGCTCGGCGTCCGCCGGAGGTGGCGGGCTGGCAGCGCTGCCGGTTACGGCTACCCAAACACCGCCCGCACCACGACGACCGATGCCGTGAAGCCCACCAGGTCGGCCAGCAGACCGGCCGGCAGCGCCTGCCGGTAGCGGGTGATCCCCACCGAACCCATGTAGACGGCCAGCACGTAGAAGGTGGTCTCGGTCGAGCCGGCCATCACGGACACCAGACGGCCGGCGTAGGAGTCGGGGCCGTCGCCGCGGAGCACGTCGCCCACCACGCCCAGCGCGCCGCCGCCCGAGAGCGGCCGCACCAGCACCATGGGAAGCACGCTCGGCGGCAGGCCCAGCCGGTCGGTCAGGGGGCCGACCAGCGAGGCGAAGGCCTCCAGGGCGCCCGAGGCGCGGAGCATCCCCAGGGCCACGACGATGGCCACCAGCGGCGGGATGATGCGCACCGCCACCTGGAACCCCTCCTTCGCCCCGTCGACGAAGGCCGGGTAGACCTTCACCCGGCGCGAGAGGGCGAAGACCGGGATGCCGGCCAGCAGCAGTGGCACCGCCCACTGCGACACCGCGTCCAGGGCCGTCCTAAGCACCGGAGCCTCCCGGCGGGGGGGGAGGCGGAGCGGGAGCTTGCGGGACGGCGCCGGCCTCGCCCAGGCGGGACCTGGCGCCGGGCGTGGCGGGCGGCGCCGGCAGCAACCGCCCCAGCACCTTGGCCGCCGCCACCGCCGCCAGCAGGGCGCACGAGGTGGCGAGCAGCGTCGGTCCGATGACGTCCGCCGGCTGCCTCGCCCCGGCCGCGGCCCGGAGGGCGATGACGCTCGCGGGGATGATCTGAACCGATGCGGTGTTGATGGCACAGAAGAGGGCCTGGGCATCGGTGGCCGTCCCCCGGCGGGGATTCATCTCGTCGAGGGCCGCCATGGCCTTGAGCCCGAAGGGCGTGGCGGCGTTCCCGAGACCGAGCATGTTGGCGGCGATGTTCATCACCATGGCGCCCATGGCCGGGTGCTCCGGCGGCACCTCTGGGAAGAGGCGCCGAAGCACGGGCCGCGCCGCCCGGGCGAGGAGGGTCACCAGCCCCGCCTCCTCGGCCACCTTCATGAGGCCGAGCCAGAGGGTCATGACCCCCACCAGCCCCAGGGCCAGCGTCACCGCCCGCCCGGCCGACTCCGCCACCGCCGCCGTGAGCGCCGCCATCCGGCCGGTGGCGGCGGCTACCGCCACCGAGACCGCGACCAGGAACACCCAGATGGCGCTCATCGCCGGGGATCAAAGCTCCTCCCGGGCGCCAAGGCGAATTTTTGATAAGAAACGGCTCATCGCATGACGACCACCACCCACCTCGCGCTCCTGGCCGCGCTGGCGGCCACCCTGGCGCCTGCCGGCCCCGGCGCCACCCCGGCCCCGGCCGCGCCCGGCCGCGCCCGGCCCCCCGCCCCCGCGGCCAGGGGACGGGCAGTGGACGTCCTGTCGGTGCCGCGCCCCAGGGGACCGGAGTGGTTCGGCATCTACCTCCTCGGCAGGAAGACCGGCTGGGCGCGCATGGAGGTGGCCCGCGAGTCCCGCTCGGGCCAGCCAGTGCTGGTGGCCCGCCAGGAGACGGTGGTGCAGGTGACGCTGGGCGACCGGGTGGTGCGCCGGGCCCAGAAGGACGAGAAGGTCTACCAGGCCAGGCCGGGCGGCCGGCTCCTCGAGTACCGCAGCGAGCGGAGCGGCGACGGCGGCGACCGGACCCTCGCCCTGACCTGCGACGGCCAGGGCTGCCGGGCCGCCATCCGGGCCGAGGGGGGTGAGGAGGTGCGCCAGGTCCCTCCGCCCGGCGACACCGCCGAGCAGGCCGACCCCTTCCGCCTGGCCGCGGCCCGGCGCGGCGTGGTGGAGGGCCGGCAGATCGAGTCGGAGCACCTTCGGGTGAAGGTCATGAAGGACGCCTTCCTGCGGCGCGAGCGCATCGCAGGCGCCGGGGTGGAGATCCCGGTGTCGGTGGTGTCGGAGGCGGAGCAGGGGGACCGGGTGGTCTCCGAGGTGGCGGTGGCCGACGACGGGCGGGTGGTGCATATCCGCTTCGGCAACTCGCTCGTGGCCCGGGCCGAGCCCGAGGCGGTGGCCAAGCGGCTCGACCGGGTGGACCTCTTCAGCCTGTCGCGCGTGCCGCTGGAGGGGGCGCTGCCGCGGACGGTGCCGCAGCGGATCGTCTTCGTGCTCAAAGGCGTGCCCGGGGGGTTCTCCGAGGCCGACGCGCGGCAGACCTTCGCGCCGGGCCCGGGGGGCGAGACGGTGGTGACGGTGACGGCGCGCCGGCCGGCCGCGGCCGACCCCTCGCGCGACCCGCCGCGCGGGAAGGGCGGGGACCCGGAGCTGCTCGAGGCCACGCCGGAGATCGACGCCGACAACCCGGAGCTGCGCCGGCTGGCGGCCGAGGTCGTGGGGGGCGAGCGCGGCGTGTACGCCTCCAGCGCGCGGCTGGTGGCCTGGGTGCACGACCGGCTGGGGAAGGTGTACGGGCAGAGCCGCGACAAGGCGAGCGAGGTGCTGGCCGCCGGCAAGGGGGATTGCACCGAGCACGCCCTGCTCTTCGTGGCCCTGGCGCGGGCGGCCGGCATCCCCGCCCGAGGGGTGCACGGGCTGGTGTACGCCGCCTACGGCGACGGGGTGCACGCCCTCTACTGGCACGCCTGGGCCGAGGTGCGCGCCGGCGAGGAGTGGATCGCCGTCGACTCCACCTTCGGGCAGCCGGTGGCCGACGCCACCCACATCGCGCTCGGGCGGGGCATGCGGGTGGACGCGGTGGGGCTCCTGGGTGGGCTGGCGGTCGCGAGCGCCGAGCCCATGGGCGCACCCTAGTGCCGCGACCGGAGCTTATCGCTCCGGGCGGCACTAGCCTCATTAGTAAGGGGGCGTGCCGCCCCCCTCCGTCGGCGGAGCCGCCGGAGCCCCCCCTGCTACGGCCGGACTCCCGGCCGGGGCCGCTTCGCGGCCCTGAAGCACATCGATACGCATGGGGCGCGACACTAGGCGGCCTCGGGACGGCCGCCCGCCTTCGGGCCCGCCCGCCTTCGGCCCCGGCCGGCGGCGCGTCCGGCCTGGCCGACCGGCGGCTGTCGCGGCACCGCGCGTCGCCCCGGGGTTGACTCGGCGAGTCCGGTGAGGTTTCGTCTAGCGCCCCGTGCGCGGAGGACCCATGACCGGGCTCGACCACGTCGCCATCCTCGTCGCCGATCTCGACGCCGCGGTGAAGCTCTTCCGCGACGTCTACGGCCTCGAGCTCGCCGAGATCGAGGAGGTGCCCGGCGAGAAGGTCCGGGTGGCCATCTTCGGCCGCGGGGCCGGGCGCATCGAGCTGGTCTCGCCGAGCAGTCCCGACAGCCCCATGCAGAAGGCGCTGGAGAAGCGAGGCGAGGGGCTGCACCACCTCTGCCTGGAGGTGCCGGACCTGGAGGAGGCCATGGCCGCCCTCCGGGCCCGGGGGGCGCCGCTCCTCGACGAGAAGCCCCGCCCCGGCGCCGGCGGCGCCAGGGTGGCCTTCGTCCACCCCAAGGGCAGCCGCGGGGTGCTGGTCGAGCTGCGCCAGGGGCCGAACAGCCATTGACCGCCCGACGGGCGCGTGCTTAGTGAGGGCGCCATGATCCGCCATCTCCTCGCCGCTGTCGCGGCGCTCCTGGTCTGCGCCGGCCCGGCGCTGGCCCAGCCCAAGGCCGAGAAGGAGCCGTCCCCCGACACCGACAGGAAGATCCAGGAGGCGGTCCAGCGCGAGATCGCCAAGGTGAAGGAGCAGCTGCGCGACGAGGTCCGGGCCGAGATCCAGGGGGCGCAGGCCGCCGCCGAGTTCATGGGGACGCCCGACCAGAAGAAGAAGCTGGAGCTGCTGGAACTGAACGGCTACTTCCGCTTCCGCTACGACCTGTTCCTGCGCATGGGCCTGGGCCAGGGGGTCGACCCCATGGGCTACTCGCTCTTCCCCCGCTTCGTGGTGAACCCGGACGCCTCCGGCACCCAGAGCACCGCCAACATGCGGTTCCGCCTCGACCCGACCTTCAACGTGTCGGAGGAGATCCGGATCCGGTCCACCTTCGACTTCCTCGACAACGTGATCCTCGGGTCGACCCCGGCCGGGCCGCCCCGCAACGACATGGACTTCACCAGCGGGAGCCAGCTCCCGCCCATGCCAGGAGTGAACACCTTCGCCAACGCCTTCGCCGTGAAGCGGGTGTGGGCCGAGGTGCAGACCCCCATCGGCCTCATCTCCTTCGGGCGCATGCCCTCCGAGTGGGGCCTGGGCATCTTCGCCAACGCCGGCAACGGGCTGGACGACGACCTGGGCGACAACGTGGATCGGCTGCAGATCGCGCTCCCGCTCCCCTCGGTGCTGGGCGGGCTGACCCTCATCCCCCTGATCGACTACGGTTCGGCCGGCCTGACCACCGACTCGGTGAGCCCGGCCACCTCCGATCGCAACACCGGCCAGGGGGTGGACCTCGACCCGGCCGACGACGTGGGTGCCCTGGGCATCAAGGCGGTGCACCTCGACTCCCCGGACGAGGTGCGCCGCAAGCTGGAGAAGGGCGTGACGGTACTGAACTACGGAACCTGGTTCTCCTACCGCAGCCAGCGCTACGCCTTCCCCTTCTACAAGCTGGGGGGCGACCCGTACCAGGACAGCTACACCTACACCCCGCCGGGCTCGACGACCCCCATCACCGTTCCCCTGCCCCCGGTCAAGCGCGGCGCCAGCTCCTACACGCTCGACCTGTGGTTCAAGGTGGAGACGCGCCGGCTCAAGGTGGAGCTGGAGCTGGTGGGCATCACCGGGCGCATCGCCGACGCCACCACCATTCCCGGGTTCCCGCTGGGACCGGTGGACATCCTGCAGGCCGGCGGGGCGGTGCGCGGCGACTACAAGTTCGGGGAGGGGCGGATGATGGTGGGCCTGGAGGGCGGCATCGCCTCCGGCGATTCCGCTCCCGGCTTCGGCAACTACCCTGGCCGGACGCAGTGCGCCTACGGCGTTGACAGCTCGAACAACCCCATCGCGGTCTGCTCGCCCCAGCAGGCCGGCAACATCGACGGCCGCCAGTACGGTTACGGCGAACCCAAGCCCTCCTGGAACAACTTCCGCTTCAACCCCGCCTACCGGGTGGACCTCATCCTGTGGCGCGAGCTCATCGGCGGCGTGACCGACGGCTGGTACGCCAAACCCACCCTGCGCTGGGAGATCCTCCCCGGGCTGGTGGGGACGGCCCAGATCGTCTACTCGCAGGCGCTCCTGGCCTCGTCGACGCCGAACACCCGCCACACGCCGCTGGGGGTGGAGGCCGACCTCGGCCTCTCCTACACCTCCGACGACGGCTTCGTGGCGCGCCTGGAGTACGGCTACCTGCAGCC
>DASRTO010000507.1:0-5683 GCA_035655915.1 Anaeromyxobacteraceae bacterium | reverse complement strand
TGGTCGTAGTGGAAGTCGAGGCCGGTCTCCCCCACCCCCACCACCCGCGGATCGAGGGCCAGCCGGCGGCAGGCCTCCCAGTCCGCTTCCGGCACCCGGGCGCACTCGTGGGGGTGAATGCCCACCGTGGCGCTGTAGAAGCCCGGCTCGACGGCGGCCAGGTCCCGGGCGTTGCCGAAGTCGCCGGGGGCGCGCCACAGGCCGATGCACACCACCCGCTCCACGCCGGCCGCCCGGGCGCGCTCCCGCACCCCGGCGAGGTCCCCGGCCAGGTCGTCGGCGTCGAGGTGGGCGTGCGAGTCGACGAGCCTCATGGCGCCGCCGTGGCGCTCACTTCACCCGCGTGCCCGGCGCGATCCCCTCCCCCACCGTCACCACCCGGAGGTTCGGCGACTCGCCGGCGGCGAGCAGCATCCCCTGCGAGGTGATGCCCCTGAGCGCGCGCGGCTCGAGGTTGGCCACCACCACGATTCGCTGGCCCACCAGGGCCGCCGGGTCGGGATAGGCCTGGGCGATGCCTGCCACGATGGTGCGGGGCGAGGGCTCCCCCACGTCCACCTCCAGCCTGAGCAGCTTGTCGGCCTTGGGGACGCGCTCGGCCGATCGCACCACCGCCACCCTGAGCTCCACCCGGGCGAAGTCGTCGTACCCGATGACGCCGACCGGCGCCGCCGGAGGCGGCGCCCCCGCCTTCCCCTCTGGTGCCTTGCCCGGCGCCTTGCCCTCCGGCGCGCCGGCGGACGCCTTCCCCCGCGCGGGCGCCCTGGCCTGAACCGCCGCCGCGCCGGCTTCCTCGCCCGGCGACGCCACCAGTCGCGCCACCTGGGTGGCCTCGAGGCGGGCGATCTGGGGCGGCTTCTCGCGGGCCTCGACCGGCGGACCGTCGAAGGGGTCGAAGTCGGCGCTCCAGGTGGCGGGCCGGGCCTGGCCGAAGGCCGAGACCAGGCCATCGGCGAAGGGGGGCATCACCGGCCAGAGGATGGTGGCCACCGCCCGCAGCCCCTTCACCACCGAGAAGAGCAGCGCTCGCGAGGCCGGGGCCTGCGGGCTCTCCCAGGGCTTCGCCTCCTGCATGCGCTTGTTGCACAGGTCGGCGAGCTGGCTCGCCAGCCGCACCGCCTCGCGCAGCTCCAGGGCCATGAAGGCGCCGCGGGCGGCCCGGAGCGCTGAGCGGGCCGCCTCGGCGATGCGCCCGTCGGGCGCGGCCGAGAGCGGCGCCCCGGCCCGCCCCACCAGGGCGAAGGCCCGGGAGGCGAGGTTGGCCACGTTGTTGCTCAAGTCGGCGTTGACGCGGTTGCGGAACTCGTCCAGCGACAGGTCCAGGTCCTGCACCCCCGGGCCGAGGTTGGCGGCGTAGTAGTAGCGCAGGAGCTGCGGGTCGAGCCCGGTCTCCAGGTAGGCCCGGCCGGTGACGAAGGTGCCGCGCGACTTGGACATCTTCTCGCCGTTCACGGTGAGGAAGCCGTGGACCGGCATGCGGTCCGGCATCTTGAGGCCCGCCGACCACAGCATCACCGGCCAGAAGACGGCGTGGAAGCGCAGGATGTCCTTGCCGATGAAGTGCTCCAGGCGGCTGGGCGCGCCCTCGGCCAGGTAGCGCGCCTCGAACTCGGCCGGGGAGAGGCGCCGGCCCTCGGGAGCCTCGGCGGCGAAGTAGCGCTCGGCCGAGGAGAGGTAGCCGATGGGGGCGTCCAGCCAGACGTAGATGAACTTGCCCGGAAAATCGGGGTCGTTCACCGGGAAGCCGAAGTAGGGCGGGTCGCGGCTGATGCTCCAGTCCTGCAGGTCGTCGAGCCACCCCTTCACCTGCTCGCGCACCGCGGTCTCGAGGTGCCCCTCGGCCTCCACCCAGCGCCGGATCAGTGGCTCGACCTTCCGGAGGTTCACGTAGGCGTGGTCCGAGGTGCGCACCACCGGCGTGGTGCCGCAGATGACGCAGTACGGGTCCTTGAGGTCGCGGGGGTCGTAGGTTGTGCCGCACTTCTCGCAGACGTCGCCGTACTGGTCGGGCGTGCCGCAGCGCGGGCAGGTCCCCTTGACGAAGCGGTCGGGGAGGAAGCGGGCGTCGACCTGGCAGTAGAGCTGCTCCACCGACTTCTTGTAGATGAGCCCCTTCTTCTTGAGGGCGTCCCAGATCCGCCAGGCCCACTTGCGGTTCTCGTCGGAATCGGTGGTGTAGTAGATGGAGAAGCCCACCCCGAAGCGCTGAAGGTCCTGGTGCTGCTCGGCGCGGAAGCGCTCCACGTAGACCTTGGGGTCCATCCCCTCCTTGCGGGCGCTCACCTCGATGGGAGTGCCGTGCGAGTCGGCGGCGCAGACGTAGGTGACGTCGTCGCCGATGGAACGGCGGAAGCGCACGTAGACGTCGGTCTGGATGTACTCGACCAGGTGGCCCATGTGGATCGAGCCGTTGGCGTACGGCAGGGCGCTGGTCACGAGCAGTCGCTCGCTCACGCGGTTCTCCTTCCCGGCTGGCTCCGGGGAAGCAGGGTCACGAGGCAGCGCTCCAGGAGCACCTGCCCGTCTCCCCCGGTCTTGAGGGCCAGGTCGGCCTCCGCCAGGCCGGCCAGGCCCTCGAGCAGCTCGGCGCGGGAGAAGCGCTGCGCCGCCTGGTACTTCATCCACAGCCCGTAGGGCTTGCGCTCCCCCAGCTCCTCCGCTGGGATGGCCGGCAGCACCGCCGCGCTCCAGGAATCGAAAGTCGGGAGGCGCCGCCCCGGGGCGGCCAGGCGCCCGCGCTCCTGCTCGGTGAGCAGGCGCCGCAGCGTCCCCGCCAGCGAGGCCAGGAGCTGGGGGGCGGACAGCCCGTCCTCCAGCGAGCGCCGCAGCACGGAGAGCGCCCCCGGGAGGTCGCGGGACTCGACCGCGTTCCCCAGGGCGAAGAACTTGTCGGAGGCGACGCGCGTCACCAGCGCCTCCACGTCCTCGGCGGTGATGGTGGCCCGGTCGCCGGCGTAGGCCACCAGCTTCGCCACCTCGGCCGCCAGCGCCCGGGCGTCGTCGCCCAGCAGCGCCGCCAGCCGGGCCTCGGCCTGGCGGTCCACCCGCTTCCCCGTCCCGGAGAGCAGCGCCGCCAGCACCGGCCCCAGCACCGGGCGCTCGTCGTCCCAGCGCCCCTCCTTCTCCACCGCCAGGGTGAGCCGGCGCCCCGCCGCCGCGAGCCGCTTCACGAGCGGCAGGCGCCCGTCCACCTTGCCGGCGGCGATCACCAGCACGTGCCCGGGGGGGAGGCCCTGGCCCAGGAGCGCCTCCAGCGCGGCGGCGTCCTCCTTGCCGGCCTGCAGGCCGCGCTCCACCGCGAAGCGCCCCGCCTCCTCCAGGAAGGCCTCGGCCGCAGCCGGGTCCTCCGGGTCGACGCCCAGCTCCCGCTTCCAGTCGGTCAGGCCGGGCGAGCCCTCCCGCGACGGGTCGAGGTCGGCCGCGGTCCAGCCGGCCTTGGCCGCGAGCGCCACCAGGCGGCGGGCCCCGTCGCGCTGCTTGCCCTCCCGCCAGGCCCTGAGCGCCCGGTCGAAGGCCTCGCCGGCGTCCTCCCTGGAGGTGAGGAAGGCCGGCTCGGCCACCAGGACCGCCTTGCGGCCGCCGAAAAGGCCCCCGGTGGCGACCTCGCGCGCCACCTCGACCGGGGCGGCGGCCGCGTCCAGCTCGACGACGTTGAGGCTCCGCTGCGCCTCGGGCACGAGCGCCTGCGCGATCTCGCGCCCGGCCCGAAGGGTGAGGAACGGATCGCCGTCGAGGAGGTAGACCGGCGCCGGCCGTCCGGCCCGCACCTCGGCCAGGGCCTCCTCCAGCCCGGAGGGATCCCCTCGCGGCCCGCGGCTAGCCATGGAACCACCCGATGAGCATGCGCTCCAGCGCCAGGGCCGGGCCGGCGTTCTGCCGCAGGGCCCGCAGCGCCTGCCGCACCCGCTCCATGCGCCGCAGCACCTCCGGCGGCGAGAGCCGCGAGGCCGCCTCGGCGGCGCTCGGCGCCAGGTCCTGCAGCGCCAGCTCGGCCCGCGGGCCGGCCACCGCCACCGCCAGGACGTCGCGCAGCCACACCAGCAGGAGCTCGCAGGTCTCCCGCGCCGCCTCCCGGTCCTCGCCCCGCTCGGCGGCGAAGGCGATCCAGCCGCGGGCGTCGTCCGGGTCGAGCGCCGCGGCCCGCTCCACCGCCCGGCGCCTCTCCTCCAGCGCCTGGTCGTCGAGGTCCAGGGCCTTCCCCAGCGAGCCGCCGGAGAGCGAGGCGGCGAGCCGCGCCGCCTTGGGCTCGTGGCCGGCGGCCAGCAGGCGCGCCTCCACCAGCGCCGGCGGCAGCGGCCGGAAGCTCACCCGCAGGCAACGCGACCGCACCGTGGGCAAGAGCGTGTCGGCGGCGGCCGCCACCAGCACCAGCGTGGTATCCTCCGGCGGCTCCTCCAGCGTCTTCAAGAGGGCGTTCTGCGCCTGCGGGTTCATGGCGTCGGCCGGGTCGAGGACCACGAAGCGCCGCCGGGCCTCGAGCCGCCTGAGCGAGAGGCGCCGGTCGACCACCTCCCGGATCTGGTCCACCACGATGTCGCGCGAGGGGGAGCGGCCGCCCCGGGGCTCCCAGGCGCCGGCGCGGGCCATGGTCCGCTCCTCGGCCACCATCACCACGTCGGGGTGCACCGCGCGCGCGATCTTGCGGCAGGGAAGGCACTGACCGCAGGGATCGGGGAGCCGACTTCGAGCCGGGGGGGCCTCCGGCTCCGCCTGCGGCCCCCCCGGGGCATCGGATTGCTTCGGCTTCGCCTCCGCCCGTCGGCGGGCAAAGCCCGCCTCCTCCTCCGCTCGCTCCGACCCAGCCTCATCCGGCTGGGCCTGCGCTCGCACTCCCTCGCAGTTGGCGGCCTGGGCCAGCAGCCGCGCCGCCGTTCCCTTCCCCACCCCCGACGGCCCGGCGAAGAGGTAGGCGTGGTGCAACGCGCCGCGGGCCAGGGCCGCGCGCAGCGGGTCGAGGGCCCGCTCCTGACCGATGATCTCCGCGAACGGCATGGGCTGGCGGACATTAGCATAAGCCCCCGTTTGCGCCCCCGCCGGACGGCGGCCGCGCCGGAGCCGGGAGCGGTGGGAGCGGCGCGCACCCCCGAGCGGAGCGGGGGAATGGACGCCTCGCCTCCGCGTGCTATCGTCGGCGGCGGAGATCGGCCATGAAGATCACCCCGCTCGACATCCAGCAGAAGGGCTTCCGCCGCGTGCTGCGCGGCTACGACAAGCAGGAGGTGGAGGCCTTCCTCTCCCTGGTGGCCGCCGAGTTCGAGGAGCTGGTGAAGGAGGCCATGACCCTGCGCGAGGAGGTGAGGCGCAAGGTCGAGGAGGTGGGGGAGTACCGCAGCCGCGAGAAGTCGCTGCAGGAGACGCTCATCACCGCCCAGAAGGCCAGCGAGGAGATCCGCGCGGCCTCTCGCAAGGAGGCGGAGATCGCCATCTCCGAGGCCGAGCTGCAGGGGGAGAAGATCGTCCAGGCGGCCCACACCCGCTTCCTGCGCATCGTCGACGACATCAACGAGCTGAAGCGCCAGCGGGCCCAGTTCGAGGCCGGGGTGCGGAGCCTGGTGGAGGCGCACCTCAAGATGCTGGAGGCCTTCCGCGAGCCGCAGCAGCGCGAGGAGCAGGTCGAGCTGCTCAGGGGCGCCAAGAAGGCGTCGGCAGACTGAGCCGGGGCCACCGGCCGGCAGTGCCGGCA
>DASRTO010000506.1:0-3417 GCA_035655915.1 Anaeromyxobacteraceae bacterium | reverse complement strand
CCCTGTACGGCGGCGCGCTGCGGTCGCTCCCGGGCCGGCTGGCGCTCCGCTTCCCCCGCCTCTACCAGTTCGCCTACCAGAAGTTCCGCGTCGACGAGCTGTACGACCTGGTGGTGGTACGGCCGCTCAACGCGGCGGCGCGGGGGCTGTGGGCGGTGGTGGACTTCTTCGCCATCGAGACCGTCTTCGTGAACGGCGTACCCCGGGCGGTGTCGGCCTTCTCGCAGGTCTTCCGGGTGGCGCAGAACGGCGACGTGCAGCGCTACGCGGCGGTGATCCTGGTCGCCGCCGCGGCCATCCTCTGGACCGTCCTCGGGGTGGGAGGTCGCTAGCCCATGTCGACCCTCTTGAACGTCGTCATCTTCCTGCCCCTGGCCGGGGCACTGCTGGCGGTGCTGGTCCCCCGCGACGAGGCGCGGCAGCACAAGGTGCTGGCGCTCTGCGTCTCGCTCCTCACCTTCGCGGCCTCGCTCTTCCTCTGGGCCGGGTTCGAGACCTCCCGGAGCGCCCCCGAGTTCCAGTTCCTCACCCAGGTGCCCTGGATCGCCTCGGTGGGCATCTCCTACCAGGTCGGGCTCGACGGGGTGGCGCTCCTCCTGGTGATGCTCACCACCGCCCTCTCGCCCATCGTCATCCTCTCCTCGTGGAACGCGGTGGAGGAGCGGGTGAAGGAGTTCCAGATCGCGCTCCTGGTGCTGGAGACCGCCATGATCGGCACCTTCGCGGCGCTCGACCTGGTGCTCTTCTACGTATTCTGGGAGGCCATCCTGGTCCCCATGTACCTGCTCATCGGGGTCTGGGGCTCCTCGAACCGGCTCTACGCCACCGTCAAGTTCTTCATCTACACCTTCGTGGCGAGCGTGCTCATGCTCGTCGCCATCCTCTACCTGTACTTCCACAACGGCGGCACCTTCGACTTCGTGGCCACCCGCGCCTCCCTCCAAGTAACGCCGGCGGCCCAGCGCTGGCTCTTCCTGGCCTTCGCGGTGGCGTTCGCGGTGAAGGTCCCCATGTTCCCGCTGCACACCTGGCTGCCCGACGCCCACACCGAAGCCCCCACCGCCGGCTCGGTGATCCTGGCGGGCGTGCTCCTCAAGATGGGGACCTTCGGCTTCTTCCGCTACGCCATCCCGCTCTTCCCGGAGGCGGCGCTCTTCTTCCGTCCGGCCATCGCCACCCTGGCGCTGGTGGGGATCGTCTACGGCGCGCTGATGTGCCTGGTCCAGAGCGACATGAAGCGGTTGGTGGCCTACTCCTCGGTGTCGCACCTGGGCTTCGTCATGCTCGGCATGATGGCACTCACCGCCGAGGGGCTCACCGGGTCGGTCTACCAGATGCTGAACCACGGCGTCTCCACCGGCGGCCTCTTCCTGCTGGTGGGCCTGCTCTACGAGCGGCGCCACACCCGGCTCATCGCAGACTACGGCGGGATCGCCCGGCAGGTGCCCTGGATCGCCGCCGCCTTCGTGGTGGTGACCCTCTCCTCGGTGGGCCTGCCCGGAACCAACGGGTTCGTGGGCGAGTTCCTCATCCTCTCCGGCACCTGGCTGGGCCGCCTGCCGCGGGCCGGCCTCTACGCCGCGGTCGGCGCCACCGGCGTCATCCTGGGCGCGGTCTACATGCTGCTCCTGGTGGAGAAGGTGTTCTTCGGCCCCATGCGCAACGACGCCAACCGCGGCATGAGCGACCTCTCCCTGCGCGAGGCCTTCGTGCTCGCCCCCATCGTGGTCCTCATCGTGGCCATGGGCATTGCGCCCATGCCCTTCCTGGCGCCGGCCAAGGCGCCGGTGGACCGGCTCATCGGCCTCCTGCAGCAGGCCGAGCAGCGCATGGGGCGCGGGTCCCAGGTCGGCACCGAGCCGCCGGCGCTGGCCTCGGCCCGCGCGCCGCTCCCGGCCGCGCCGGCCGCCCCGCCCGCCGGTTCCGCGCCGGCGCCGATCGAGGGGGGCACCCGCCCATGACCGGCTTCTCCGCCCAGGACCTCGCCGCTCTGCTGCCCGTCGCCATCCTGGTGACGGGCGGCCTGGTGCTGCTCCTCTCCGAGGTGTTCCTGGCCTCGGGGCGCCGCGGCTACCAGGCCGGCCTGACGGTGCTGTTCGCCGCCGCCGCCGCCCTGACCACCGGCTTCGGTCCGGCGCGCGCCCTCTTCGGCGGCCAGGCCGCCTCCGACGGCTTCGCCGCCTTCGTGACCGTCACCGTGTGCGCCGGCCTGGCCCTCTCGGCGCTCACCGGCGCCGGCTGGCTCCACGCCCGCGGCATCGAGCGCGGCGAGTTCTACGCGCTGGCCCTCTTCGGCTCGAGCGGCATGGCCCTGCTGGGCATGGCCACCGACTTCCTCTTGGCCTTCGTGGCCATCGAGGTGATGAGCCTCTCCGTGTACGCGCTGGCGGCCTATCCTCGCCGCGGGCGCAAGCCCCCCGAGGCGGCGCTCAAGTACTTCCTGCTGGGCGCATTCTCCTCGGCGCTCCTGCTCTACGGCGTGGCCCTGGTCTACGGCGCCACCGGCTCGACCCTGTTCTCGGCGGTGGCCGGCGCCGGCGACTCGCCGCTCCTCCTGGCCGGTCTGGGCCTCGTCGCCGCCGGGCTGGCCTTCAAGGTGGCGGCGGTGCCGTTCCACGCCTGGACCCCCGACGTCTACGAGGGCGCCCCCACCCCGGTCACCGCCTTCATGGCGGCCGGGGTCAAGGCCGCCGCCTTCGCGGTCCTGGCGCGGGTCTTCCTCTCCGCCCTGGCCGGCACGCCCGCCAGCGGCCCGCTCGGCTTCGCGGTGGTGCTGTCGGCCCTGGCCTGGCTCACCATGATCTTCGGCAACCTGCTGGCGCTGCCGCAGCGGAGCGTCAAGCGGATGCTGGCCTATTCCTCGGTGGCCCACGCCGGCTACCTGCTGGTGGGGGTGGTGGCGGCCCAGGACAAGGGGGCCCAAGCGGGGGCGCTCTCGGGCCTGCTCTTCTACCTGGCGGTGTACGCCGCCACCGTCATCGGCGCCTTCACGGTGGTGGGGGCGCTGGAGCGGCGCGGGCGCACCCCGGACGAGGAGCCGGAGGACGCCTGGGACGTGTCGCGCTTCGCCGGGCTGTCGCGGCGGCGCCCCTGGCTGGCCTTCGCCATGGCGGTGTTCATGCTCTCGCTGGCCGGGGTGCCGCCCACCGCCGGCTTCGTGGCCAAGCTCCTCGTCTTCCAGGCCGCCGTGAACGCGCAGCTGTACTCCCTGGCGGTGGTGGGCGTGCTCACCAGCGTGCTGGGCGCCTACTACTACCTGCGGGTGGTGGTGGCCATGTACATGCGCCCCGCCGAGGAGGCCGAGGAGGCGCCCGCCTCGCCGGCCACGTCGGTGGCGGTGGCGCTGGCCGCGGCGGCGGTGGTCTGGCTCGGCATCGGCCCGGAGCCGGTGGCGGCGCTGGCGCGCTCGGCGCGGCT
>DASRTO010000505.1:0-12223 GCA_035655915.1 Anaeromyxobacteraceae bacterium | reverse complement strand
GCCGGACTCCCGGCCGGGGCCGCTTCGCGGCCTGAAGACCGATCGATACGCATGGGGCGCGGCACTAGCCGGGCTCCCCGCCGGCCGCCCCGTCGCGCCGGCTTGCCGGGCCGCTCGGCCATCCGCCAGGGGTGCGGCATCCTGCCGCAGGCGGCGGCCGGGCGCGCGTCCCGGGGCGCGGGTAGGATCGGCCGGCATGCCCATGACGCGCCTGCCGCGGATCGCCGGCCTCCTCCCCCTGGCGGCCGCCCTGCTCGCCCCTCCTCCGGCCCGCGCCTGCTCGGTGTGCGCCTGCGGCGACCCCCTGGCCGCCATCGCCGAGACGCCGGGCAACCGGGGGTCGCTGCGCCTCACCCTGGAGGCGGAGGCGCTCACCATGACCTCGGGCAGCGAGAGCGCGCCCGGCATGACCGACGAGCTGACCCAGTGGACGCTGCGTCCCTCGGTGGTGTGGTCGCCCCTCACCACCCTGAACCTGGCGCTCACCCTCCCCATCGCCAACAAGCGCATGGTGGAGAGCGGCATGGGCATGGAGGCGCCCATGTCCGACCTGACCGGCCTGGGGGACGTGGAGCTGGGCCTGCGCTGGTTCGTCTTCCAGTCGGTCGACTTCGGGGCCCGGCTGAGCCAGTCGGGGGCGCTGATGGCCGGGACGTCCTTCCCCACCGGAAACAACGACGCCGTCCAGGGCGGGGTGCGGGTGGACGAGCACGGCCAGCTCGGCACCGGCGGCCTCGGCCCCTACCTGGGCCTGTTCTACCGGCTGGGCGGGGACGTCTGGAGCGGTTTCGCCACCGTGACCGGCCGCTACCGCACCGAGAACTCCCACGGCTACCGCTACGGCGAGTCGCTGCACTGGGCGGCCCAGGGCATGTGGCAGCCGGGCTCCTGGTTCGCGGCCTCGCTCTCCCTCGAGGGTCGATCGGCCGCCGCGGACCGCGAGGACGGCGCCGCGGTGCCGAACACCGGCGGGCTGGTCCTGGCCCTCACCCCGGCCGTGAACTTCAACGTGTTCTCCGGGGGGTGGCTCTTCGCCCGGGCCCAGCTGCCGGTCTACACGAGCCTCCTCGGCGAGCAGACGGTGGGGCCGGTCTTCACGGCCGGCATCCGCTACGAGGCGCTGTGACGGTCAGCGGCGGGGGCGCGCTCGGCGCCGGAGCCTAGCGTCCGCCAGGCACCGGCGTCCCGGGCGAGGCGAACCGGGCCCCGGCAGGGCGCCGGCGCCGGGACGGCCGAAGCGCCAATACCGCGCGATCAGGTCGGTTTCTGACGAAGCCTCTCTTCCTGCGCCATCGCTCGGGCCGGCGTGAAATACAGCGTCACGTTCGCCCGTATCGGCCCTCGATCACGGGATACCCCGAGCCCGAATGTCATCCGCCCAGGCCCTCTACGCCGCCGTGTTCCACCCCGCGCGCGCCATGCCTCAGGTGGCGGAATCGGGGCGCTTCCTGCCGGCGCTGGTGGCGGCCACCGCCGCGGCGATCGTCTTCTCCGCCCTGGCCGTGCCGCGCCTCGACTTCGCTCGGGCCGCGCTCGACGCCATCGACCGCAAGCCCGACGCCGCCCAGATGACGCCCTACCAGCGCGAGGAGGCGGTCGTCACCGCCCGGAAGATCGGGACGGTGGCCGGCTACAGCGCCGCCCTGCTCGGACCGGCGGCCATGGCGCTGGGCGCGGCGGTGGCCCTGTGGCTCGGCTTCAAGCTGGCCGGCGGGAGGCCCGCCTTCCGCCCCACCTTCGCGGTGGCGGCCTTCGCCCAGCTTCCGGGCGCGGTGCGGGAGCTGCTGTCCCTGCCGGCGGTGCTGCGATCCGAGGCCATCGACCCGGCGATCCTGCCGCGCCTCCTGCCTTCCAGCGCCGGCGCCCTGCTCCCGGCGGGCGCTGCCGGCCCGGGCGCCTCGCTCCTCTACTCCATCGACCTCTTCTCGCTGTGGGCGGCGGCCCTGGCCGCCCTGGGGATGGCCGCGGTGGCGCGGGTTTCGGCGCGCCGGGCCGCCGTCACCACCGCCCTGCTCTGGCTCGCCTGGGTGGCGGTCTTCAAGGTGTCGCTGCCCGCCCTGGGAGGCCCCCGGTGACCCACCTCGCCGCGGCGCTGGCCGCCGCCCTGCTGGCCGCGCCGGCGCCGCTCACGCTCGACGAGGCCCTGGCCGAGGCTTCCCGCCGGAGCCCGGACCTGCGCATCGCCCGCGCCGACCGCGACGCCGCCCTGGGCGACAAGACCGTGGCCTGGTCGAACGTGCTGCCCCGCCTCGACCTCACCGCCTCCTTCGGCCGCCAGTACGTGGGGGAGAGCAACACCACTCTCGCGCCCGGCTACGTGGTGAACATCCCCGCCACCTCCCAGGAGAGCTACACGGCCGGGCTCCGGCTGGAGCAGCCGCTCTTCGACGGCCTGCGGTCCTGGGCCCAGGTCTCGGCCGGCAAGGCCCGCGCCTCGGCCGCCGAGGGCTCGCTGGACGAGTCGGGCCTCTCGGTGTCCTTCAACGTGACCCGCGCCTTCCTGGAGGTGGTGCGGGCGGAGCGGAACCTCTCGGTGCTGGAGGAGGCGGTCCGCCGCAGCGAGGAGGTGCTGCGCCGGGCCGAGGCCCTCTTCGACGCCGGCCGCGCCCCCAAGAGCGACGCCATCGCCGCGCGGGTGAACCTCGGCAACGACCGCATCCTGGCCGAGGCGCAGCGGGCCCGCGTCACCCGGGCGCGGGTGGACCTGTGCCTGGCGCTGGGCCGGGACGCCGATCCGGAGCTGACGGTGGTGGAGCCGGCCTCGCTCCTGGGCCCGGGCGGCCCCGGAGGGGAGCTCCCGGCCCTGGAGGCTCTGCTGCAGGGCGCCCGCAGGTCGCGTCCCCTCCTGCGCTCGCAGCGGGATCTGGTGACCGCCGCCGAGGCCGACGTGCGGGCCGCCCGCGGCGGCTACTGGCCGGCGCTGTCGCTGGTGCTGGGCTACGACCGCGTGAGCCCCTTCCTGGCCGGGCTCTACGGCAGCCTGGCGCAGCAGTACACCGGCAGCGTCTTCCTCACCGTGAGCTGGAACCTCTTCGACGGCCTGCGCACCACCGGCGGCGTCGACCGGGCGGCGGCGCTGGCGGTCCGCACCCGGGCCGGGGCCGAGCAGGCCGAGCAGCAGGTGAGCGGCGAGATCGCCACCGCGCGGGATCAGGGGGTGCTTCTCGGCCGCACCGTGACGCTGGCGGTGGACAACCTGGCCGTCGCCGAGCAGGGCCTCAAGCTGGCGCGGGACCGCCTGGACCAGGGCGCCGCCACCCAACTGGAGGTGCGCGACGCCGAGCTGAAGCTGACGCAGGCGCGGCTGGCCCTCATCGGGGCGCGCATCGACGAGGCCATCGCCCGCGCCGACCTGAACCGGGCCACCGGCGGGGCCCTCTAGCACGCGATCGGAGATCCCATGAGCTGGACCAAGCGCGCCGTCACGGCACTCCTCGTCCTGCTGGTGGCCGGCATGGTGGCGCTGTCGCTCAGGCCGCGCACCGACCCGCCCCTGGAGGTCCAGGTGGTCGAGGTGCGGCAAGGCCCCATCACCCGGCGCGTCACCGGTGCCGGCAAGCTGCAGGCGGCCACCCAGGTGAAGCTCTCGTCCAACCTGTCGGGCGACCTCCTGGACCTCACCGTGCGCGAGGGCGACCGGGTCCAGAAGGGCCAGTACCTGGGGCGCATCGACTCGCGCCGCTACGCCGCCCAGGTGAGCCGCGAGGAGGCCGCCCGCGCCACCGCCACCGCCGAGGTGTCGCTGGCCGAGGTGCAGGCCGCCCGCTCCAAGGCCGAGCTGGAGCGGGTGAAGCGGCTGGTGAAGTCCCAGAGCGCCAGCGAGGCCGAGCTGGAGAAGGCCAGGTCCGACGCCGACGCCGACGTGGCGCGCCTGGCCGCGGCCCGGGACCGGGTGGCCCAGGCCACCGCCGCCCTGGCCGACGCCCGCCACCTGCTCTCCTACACCACCCTGGTCTCCCCCATCGACGGGGTGATCACCTCGCGCCAGAAGCAGGTGGGGGAGCGGGTGCGCGGCTCGGACTTCAACGAGGACGTCATCGTCATCGTCGCCACCCTCTCCAGCATGGAGATGAAGGCGGAGGTCGGCGAGCACGAGGTGGTGCACCTGCGCGAGGGCCAGGCGGCCGAGGTGGAGGTGGACGCCTTCCCCGACAAGAAGTGGCCGGCCCAGGTGGTGGAGATCGCCAAGAACGCCACCATCAAGAACCCGGGCACCGAGGCGGAGGTGACCACCTTCCCGGTGCGGCTGGCGCTCACCGCGCAGCTCCCGGGCGGCCTCCCCGGCATGAGCGGGCAGGCCACCGTCTCCACCGAGACCCACGACGACGCGGTGGTGGTGCCGCTCCAGGCGGTCACCGCCCGCACGGAGCGGGACCTCAAGGGCGACGGCGGCCCCAGGGGCGAGCCCGACCCGCCGCCGGATCGCACCGGGCAGCGCCGTCGCGAGCCCATGCAGAAGCTGGTCTTCGTGGTCGACAAGGGGGTGGCCCGGGTCCGTTCCATCGAAACCGGCCTCGCCAGCGAGACCGAGATCGAGATCCTCTCCGGCGTGAAGAAGGGAGAGCTGGTGGTGGAGGGCCCCTACAAGACCCTCTCGCGCGAGCTGCGCGACGGGCGGGCCGTGAAGTACCAGCCGGCGGCCAAGGCGGGGCCGGACGGCGGGCCGGAGGTCTCGGAGCGCAAGGGCCAGGCGAGGCCCGCGCCCGGAAACGGGGAGAAGGGCTCGTGAGCGAGGCGCCCCTCATCGCCCTGGAGGGCATCACCCGGGTCTACACGGTGGGCTCGGAGGAGGTGCGGGCCCTCGACGGCGTCTCCTTCCAGGTGGCGCGCGGCGAGTACCTGGCGGTGGTGGGCCAGTCCGGCTCCGGGAAGTCCACCCTCATGAACATCCTGGGGTGCCTCGACACCCCTACCTCCGGGCGCTACGCCATCCGCGGCGAGGACGTGCGGGGCCTGGCCGACGACGCGCTGGCCGACCTGCGCAACCGCGAGATCGGGTTCGTCTTCCAGACCTTCCAGCTCTTGCCGCGCTCCACCGCGCTCGCCAACGTGGAGCTGCCGCTGGTGTACCGGGGCGTGCCGCGCCGCGAGCGCCGGGAGGCGGCCCGGCGGGCGCTGGAGGCGGTGGGGCTCGGCAACCGCACCCACCATCGCCCCAACGAGCTCTCCGGCGGCCAGCGCCAGCGTGTGGCGGTGGCGCGCGCCCTGGTGGGCGAGCCCTCCCTGCTCCTCGCCGACGAGCCCACCGGGAACCTGGACTCGGCCACCGGCGAGGAGATCATCCGCCTCTTCGAGGAGCTGCACCAGCGCGGGCACACCATCCTGCTGGTGACGCACGAGCCGCGGCTGGCCGCGCGCTGCCCGCGGGCGGTGCGCCTCTCCGACGGCAAGGTGGTCGCGGACGGCCCGGGGCGCGAGGTGGCGGCGCTGGGCGCGGCCCCGACCGCCGGAGCGGCCTGAGCGTGACCTCTCGACTCGGGCGCGCCGGCGCGGAGCTCTGGGAGGGCGTGCGCATCGCCTTCCAGTCCCTCACCGGGGCCCGGCTGCGCAGCGCCCTCACCACCCTGGGCATCGTCATCGGCGTCACCACGGTGATCGCCATCGTGGCCGTCATCCAGGGGCTGAACCGGAGCTTCGAGTCGCAGATCCAGATGCTGGGGGCCCACACCCTCTACGTGTCCAAGTGGAAGTGGCTGAACGTGGAGGGGGACTGGTGGCAGTACCGCAACCGCAAGGACATCGGGACCTCTGAGCTCAAGGCCATCCTGCGCGACTCCACCGTGGCCACCGCCGTCTCCCCCATGACCCAGACCAAGGCGCCGGTGGCGCGCGGGGAGAAGGAGCTCACCGGCGTCAACGTCAACGGCGCCAGCGAGCAGTACCTCTCCACCGGCGGCGGCGCGGTGCGGGCCGGGCGCTTCCTGGTGGAGGGCGACGTGGAGCTCGGCCGCCCGGTGACGGTGCTGGGCGCCGACGTGGCCGACGCCCTGTTCCCGGGTGCCTCGCCCGAGTCGTTGATGGGGCAGCGGGTGCTGGTGGGCGGGCGCCCCTTCACGGTGGTGGGGCTCATGGATCGGCGCGGCCGTTTCCTGGGCATCCCGCTCGACAACAACGTCCTCGTCCCCTACACCACCTTCGGCCGCACCTTCGGCTCGAAGCGCTCCATCAACATCGCCGTCTCGGCCGATCCGGCCCGGCTGGCGGCGCTGGAGGACGAGCTCACCGGCATCCTGCGGCGGGCGCGCTCCGTCCCGCCCGACCGCCCCGACGACTTCACGCTCAACCGCCAGGAGCAGTTCCTGCGCACCTACCAGAGCCTCACCGCCGCCCTCTACGGGGTGGCGGTGGGCATCGGCCTCATCACCCTGGTGGTGGGCGGCATCGGCATCATGAACATCATGCTGGTGTCGGTGCACGAGCGCACCCGCGAGATCGGGGTGCGCCGCGCCCTGGGAGCGCGCCGGCACACCATCCTGCTGCAGTTCCTGGTGGAGTCGGCCCTGGTGGCGGCCCTGGGCGGCGCGGTGGGGACGGGACTGGGACTGGCGGCGGCGCAGCTGGTGGCGCTGGCCACGCCGCTGGCGGCCGCGGTGACGCCCTCGGCGGTGGCGCTGGGCCTCGGCTTCTCGGCCGCCACCGGCCTCGTCTTCGGCTCCTGGCCCGCCTGGCGCGCCGCCCACCTCGATCCGGTGGAGGCGCTGCGCTACGAATGACCGCCCTGCGCGCCCGCACCGTCGCCTTCGCCGACACCCTGACCATGGCCCTGGCCACGCTGGGGGCCAACCCGCTGCGCTCGCTGCTCACCCTGCTGGGCATCGTCATCGGCGCCGGCACGGTGGTGTCGATGATGTCCTTCACCGAGGGGCTGCGCCTCAAGGTGACCGGCGAGATGTCGCTCCTGGGCGCCGGCGCCTTCCAGGTGCAGAAGTGGCCCTACATGACCTTCGGCGACGTGGACTGGCGCAAGTACGAGAAGCGCCGCGACCTGACCCGCGAGCAGGGCGACGCGCTGCGGGCCCTGCCCCACGTCTCCAAGGTCTCCATCGAGGCCTACCACCGCAACCCGGAACGCATCTGGACCAGCGAGCGGGCCACCCGGCCCAACGTGGTGGTGGCCGGAGCGGTGCCCGACTACGAGCAGGCCAACGGGGTCACCGTCGCCGAGGGGCGCTTCTTCTCCGACGTGGACGTCTCCCTGGGACGGCGCTTCGCCGTGGTGGGCGCCGACGTGGCCGACGTCCTCTTCCCCGGGCAGTCGGCGCTGGGGCGCGAGATCCGCATCCGCTCGGCGCCCTTCGCGGTGGTGGGGGTGGCGGAGCGCCAGGGGGCCATCTTCGGCCAGTCCAAGGACGCCTGGGTGGCCATCCCGCTGCAGGCCTTCGACGAGGTCACCGGCAAGGTGACCAACCACAACATCGCCATCATGGCCACCCGGCCCGAGGACCTCGGAAAGGCCCAGGACGAGGTCATCGCCCAGCTGCGCCGCCTGCGCGGCCTCGGGCCCGGCGACGAGAACGACTTCGAGATGTTCTCCAACGAGTCCACCGCCCAGACCTTCAACAGCATCGCCGCGGTGGTGGCCGCCGCCACCCTGGCGGTCACCGCCCTGGCCCTGGTGGTGGGCGGCATCGGCATCATGAACATCATGCTGGTGTCGGTGGCGGAGCGGACCCGCGAGATCGGGGTGCGCATGGCGCTGGGGGCCCGGCGCCGCCGCATCCTCTCGCAATTCGTGGTGGAGGCGGTGACGCTGTCGCTCCTGGGCGGCGTCCTCGGCGTGCTCCTGGGCGCGGCGGTGGCGGTGGGCGCCCGGGAGGTCTACGACGTTCCGGCAAGCATCCCGGCCTGGGCGGTGCTACTCTCCCTCGTCTCCGCCTCCGGCGCCGGGCTCTTGTTCGGGATCTACCCGGCGGTCCGGGCCAGCCGGCTCGACCCGGTGGAGGCGATGCGAACCGAATAGGACGCGAGGGCGAGGGCGCGTGGACCGAGAGAAGGTGAAGAAGGAGATCCGGGGCTGGGCCATCACCATCGCCGCGGTGGTCGCGTTCCGGGCCTTCCTCTACGAAGCGGTCTACATCCCCTCCGGCTCCATGATCCCCACCCTGCAGATCGGGGACTACGTCATCGTGGAGAAGTGGGCCTACGGGGCGCGGTTGCCGTTCACCGCCGAGGCCCAGGCCACCTGGTCCGGCCCGAAGCGCGGCGACATCGTGGTGCTGCTGGCGCCGCCGGGCAATCCCCGGTCCGACGACCTCATCAAGCGGGTGGTGGGCGTCGAGGGCGACATGGTGGAGATCCGCGACGGGGCGCTGTGGCTGAACGGCACGCCCGTTCCCCGGGCTACCCTGGACGGAGAGTGCAACTACTGGAACAAGGCCGAGGGCGGCCCCTGGCGCGAGGAGCCCTGCGCTTCCTTCGAGGAGCGGCTGGGGACCCACGTCTACCGGACCTACTGCACCCCAGACCTGCCCTGCGGCGACGTCCCGCCCCAGCTGGTGCCGCCCGGCACGGTCTGGCTCGCCGGCGACCACCGCGACCACAGCGCCGACAGCCGGGTCTTCGGCCCGGTCCCGGTGGGCCGCATCAAGGGCCGGGCCTGGGTGGCGCTGGTGTCGTGGGGGCCGAGCGGCCCTCGCTGGAACCGGCTCTTCCACAGCGTCCGGCACTGACGGTCGCCCCCGCGGATGCGGATCCGGCGGCCCCGCCGACGCGCCGCAGGGCAGGGGCTCGTCCCCCGCCGGGGCTCGGCGCGGGTCGCCGGCTCACCGGCGCGCCGGCTTCCGCTCGGCCCGGCGCTTGATGCCCCGCAGCTGCCGCGAGGCCATGAACCAGTGGCCGAAGGTGCCCGCCAGGCGCAAGAGCGGCGCCGGCAGGCTGGCGATGGCGCGGTGCAGCCGATCGCCCAGGGCGCGGGGCTCCGCCGGCGGTGCAGAAGGGCCCTGGAGCGCCAGCGGCCCGAGGCGCCCCCGGGCCGAGAGGCGCGAGCCTCCCGGCGAGGGCTCGAGCCGGAAGCCCCAGCTGGCGAAGCTGCCGCCGCCCTGGGCCGGCGCGTCGAGGACCAGGCTGCGGCGAGGCTCGACGCCAGCCACCATGAAGGCGTCGGTGGCGCCCGGCACCGCCGGCATGACGTCGCCCACCGCCAGATCCGGCTCGGGTGGAGGCTCTTACCGCTCGCGTCCATGGCGCTGACGGCCTTCCTGGCCTGGACGGCCCTGGCTCGCTGACGACCCGGCCCGCCGGGGCTCCTCCGGGCCCGTTCACCCCCGGGAATAGGCAGCCGCCAGCCGGGTTTAGGGGTCGTCCACGCGAGGGGTCTGGAAAGGCGTTGCCGAACGGTGATGGCACGAGCGGCCAGCAGGCTGGGCCTCCGGGTGCGGTGGACTCGCTGCGCCGCCGCGGCGTGGCTGTGCCTCGCGTCCGCGGCGCCGGCCCGCGGCGCGGAGCCACCGGGCCCCGAGCTCGCCCTCCCGGCCCGCCTGACCCTGCCCGAGGCGCTGCGCATCTTCCGGGAGCGCGGGCTCGACCTGCTCATCGCCGAGGCGGCGGTGGCCGGGGCCGAGGGCGACGTCCGCGCCGCCGGCGCGGTGCCGAACCCGGCCCTCTCCGGGTCCCTGGGCAGGTCCTGGAGCTGCGGCCCGGGCGGCTGTCCCGGCCCGGCGTGGGGCGTCGGCCTCTCCGACCAGGCGGCCCTCTCCGACCTCCTCTCCGGCAAGCGGGGGCTCCGGGTGGACGTGGCGCGCGCCGCGCTGGCGGCGGCCCGGCTCTCCCGCGACGACGCCGAGCGCACCCTCTCCTTCCAGGTGAAGCAGCAGTTCCTGGCGGCGCTGGTGGGCCGGCGCGCCCTCGACTACGCCCGCGAGGCGCAGGCGGCCACCCGGGAGATGCTGCAGCTCTCCCAGGCCCGCTTCCGCGCCGGGGCCGTCTCCGAGGCAGACGTGGTCCGCTTCGACGTGCAGGCGCTCGAGGCCGAGCAGGGGGTGGACCAGGCCCTCCAGGCGCTGAGCCAGGCCAGGGTCGGCCTGGCCTTCCTCCTCGGCGCCCGCGCCGCCGTCCCCGAGTTCGAGGTCGAGGCGCCCGAGCTGCTCCGCGCCGCCACCCCTCCCCGGCTGGCGGAGGCCACGACCGAGGGGCTCCTGGCCGAGGCGCGGCGGCTCCGGCCCGACCTCGGCGCCGCCGCCCGGCAGGAGGAGCGGGCCGCGGCGGCGGTGACCCTGGCCCGGCGCCAGCTCTGGCCCGAGGTGGCGCTCTCGCTGCAGTACGCCCAGCAGGGCTCCGGCCCCACCGCGCTGACGCCGCCCACCGGCACGCTGGGCCTCTCGCTCCCCCTCCCGGTGCTGTACCAACGGCAGGGCGAGGTGGCCCGGGCCGAGGCCGAGCAGCGCGCCCAAGCCGCGACCCGGGCCAAGGTCGAGGCGCAGGTGGTGGCCGACGTCGCCGGCGCGCACGCCGCCTGGGCCGCCGCCCACCGCCGGGCGGAGCGCATGGAGACCCGCCTCCTCGACCGCGCCCGCCTGGCCCGCGACCTGGTGCGCATCCAGTACCAGAAGGGCGCCGCCTCGCTGCTCGACTACCTGGACGCCGAGCGGACACACATCGCGGTGCAGGTCGAGTACCTCGACGACCTCTCCACCTACTGGACCGCCGTCTTCCAGCTCGAGGAGGCGGTGGGGACGGACCTCCGCCCATGACCTCCCGCCTGGCCCTCGCCGCCGCGCTGGCCCTCGCCGGCTGCCGCAAGCCGCCGCCTCCCGACGCGGCGGTCCCGCCGGGCGAGGCCTGGCTCACCGACGCCCAGGTGCGGGACGCCAAGCTCGTCGTGGACGAGGTCGGGCTCCACCCGGTGGGCGCGCCGGTGGTGGCCGGCGGCCGGGTGGCCTTCGACGACCTGCGCGTCTCCCACGTCTTCTCGCCGGTCTCCGGGCGGGTGACCGAGGTGGTGGCCCAGCCCGGCGAGCGGGTGCGGAAGGGGGCGCCGCTGGCCCTGATCCAGTCGCCGGACGTGGGCCAGGCCTTCTCCGACCTGGCCAAGGCCCAGGCCGATCTCACCGCCGCCGAGCACGAGCACCGCCGGCAGCAGGAGCTGTTCGAGGCCCGGGCCGGCTCGCGGCGAGATCTGGAATCGGCCGAGGACGCCTTCCACAAGGCCCAGGCCGAGTTCACCCGGGCTCGGGAAAAGGCGCGCCTGCTGCGGGCCGGCGGCGCCAGCGCCGTGTCCCAGGCCTACGCGCTCAGGGCCCCCATCGACGGCGAGGTCATCGCCCGCAGCCTGAACCCGGGGATGGAGGTGCCCGGGCTCTACTCCGGCGGGACGCCGGTCGAGCTCTTCACGGTGGGCGAGCTGGACCCGGTGTGGGTGGTCTGCGACGTCTTCGAGATCGACGTGCCCCGGGTGGCCCTGGGGGCCGAGGTCCAGGTGAAGGTTTTCGCCTACCCGGACCGGGTCTTCGCCGGGAAGGTGGACTGGATCTCGGGGGCCCTCGACCCGGTGGCCCGCACCGCCAAGGTGCGTTCCACCCTGCCCAACCCGGACCGGGCCCTGAAGCCCGAGATGTTCGCCACCGTGGAGATCGCGGCCCGGAGCCGATCCGCCCTGGCGCTGCCGCGGGCCGCCGTCCTCCGACTCGGCGACCAGACGGTGGTCTTCGTGGAGAAGGGGCGGGCCCAGGACGGTCGGGTGCGTTTCGAGCGCCGGCCGGTGGCGGTGGACGAGTCGGTGGGCGGCGACTGGCTCCCCGTGGTGCGCGGGGTCGCCGAGAAGGAGCGGGTGGTGACGAGCGGGGCCATCCTCCTCGCCGGCCTCCTCTAGCCATGCGCTTCATCCAGCGCATCGTCCACGCCTCGCTGCGCCTGCCGGCCATGGTGCTCCTGTGCGCCCTGGTGCTGGTGGGCGGGGGCCTCCTGGCCTTCCGGGCCCTGGACATCGAGGCCTACCCCAACCCGGTGCCGCCCATGGTGGAGGTCATCACCCAGCCTCCCGGCTGGAGCGCCGAGGAGGTGGAGCGCTACGTCACCCTCCCCCTGGAGCTGGAGCTGTCCGGGATGCCGGGGCTGGACCACGTCCGCTCGCAATCGATCTTCGGGCTCTCCGACGTGAAGTGCTACTTCCGCTGGGGGACCCGCTACCAGGCCGCTCGGCAAGAGGTGCTGAACCGCCTCCAGTTCGTGCAGCTGCCGCAGGGGCTCCAGCCCCAGCTCTCGCCCTGGAACGCCATCGGCGAGGTCT
>DASRTO010000504.1:0-11828 GCA_035655915.1 Anaeromyxobacteraceae bacterium | reverse complement strand
TGCAGGCGGCTGGTGGCCGGGTCGAGCAGGAAGCCAGGGCCCTCCAGGGTCCAGCCCGGGCCCCGGACGGAGACCGGCCAGGTCCCATGGACCAGTCGGTCGTCGGGGTCGTAGCGGGCCTCCTCGGTGGTGGCCACCTCCAGGCCACGTACCAGGCGGAGCCCGCCCTCGGCCAGCAGGTCCCGGGTGCGGACGTTGCCGCGGGCCCGGGGGGCGCTGAGGAGCGGCGCGGGAGCCTCCCCGGCCGGGAAGGCGACCTCCACGGTCTCGGCGGCCACGTCGCCCGAGTCGCGCCGGTAGGACACCGAGGCGGCCTCCCCGTCGGCGGTCAGGCGCCCGTCCTGGTAGACCCGGAAGTGAACGCCGGAGAGCCGGATGGCGGGAGCCGTACCATCGGCGGTGGTATTGCCAGAATCCCGACAGGCGGCGGCCAGCCCACTTGACAGGAGCAGCAGCCCGATGGAGGTGAGCGCGCGCAAGTACGCTGATCCTTACTATCTTTCGGCAACTGGATCCAGTGGCACGACATTTGCTTAGCATACTTGGGCTAGTGCGCTGAAAGCTCTCGGCTTTTCGGAACGGAACTTGCGTCTCCCTCTCCGGGCGGCCGCCGCTTCCACCGCTCGTGCATCCAGACCCACTCGGCGGGCGAGCGGCGGATGGCAGCCTCGAGCCTGGCAGTGCAACGGGCGGTGACCGACGCCACCTCCGCCTCGCGGTCGGGTGGGTCCGGGTCGTAGGCCACCTTCTCGACCTCGAGGATGTAGCCGTCCTTCCAGCCCGGGCCGCGGCGCCGGGTCCAGGCCACGAACACCGGGACCCCGAAGCGCAGCGCCAGGTCGGCCGCCCCGCGCGGCGTCCAGGCCAGCCGCCCGAAGAAGGGCACGAACACCCCTTCCACACCGGTGTCCTGGTCGATGAGGATCCCGAACACCATCCCCTGGCGGAAGGCCTTGAGGATGGCCCGGCCGCTAGCCTTGTCCTCGCGGCGCCAGATGGTGGTGACGCCGGCCTGCTGGCGGAAGGCCGCCACCATCTCGTCGATTCGCGAGTCCCAGCTGGGGCGGGCGATAGTCACGGCCGGGCCGACGGCGCGGCCGATGCGGCGGGCGAAGAGCTCCCAGTTCCCGAGGTGGCCGGTGACCACCACCACCCCCTTACCGGCGGCGCGGGCCTCCTGGAGCATCCGCTCGCCGTCGCCGGCGAAGGTGACGTAGCGCTCCAGCATCGGGTCGATGTGGCGCGCCGCCACCGCCTCCATGGCGGCGCGGGCGAGGTGGAGGAAGCTGGCCCGGGCCACGGCGCGCCGGGCCTCCTCGGGGAGCTCGGGTAGCGCCAGGGCCAGGTGCGAGAGCGCTAGGCGGCGGGTCCGCCCGGCCACCGCCCAGGCCAGGCGGCCCAGGAGCGCCCCTAGCGCCAGGGCGGCGCCGAGCGGCAGGAGCGAGGCCAGGCGCACCGCGCCGCGAACGAGCGCAGAGCGGACGGCGCGGCGCAGCTGCTTGCCGGGGGGGACGGCCACGGGCGCGTGAACTTAGCACGTGCGCCCGGGCCTCGCCCGCCGGCCGGCCCCTCACAGGAGCGGCGAGAGCAGCCTGGCGGCCGACGCGAAGAGCCGCCGGCCGAAGGGATCGTCCTCCTCCCGCCGCGCCCGCGGCCGGGCCCGGAGGAGGTCGGCCTCGAAGAGCCGCGCCAGCTCCGCCGCCGCCGGCTCGCCGTAGACCGCGGCCACCA
This sequence comes from Anaeromyxobacteraceae bacterium, assembly GCA_035655915.1. GTDB lineage: Bacteria > Myxococcota > Myxococcia > Myxococcales > Anaeromyxobacteraceae > DASTPH01. The sequence goes on along the minus strand of DASRTO010000504.1, from coordinate 10,097 downwards.
CTTCGAAGTTGAGCCGGAAGCTGCGGTTGTCCAGGTTGGCGCTGCCGACGATGGCCAGGTCGCGGTCCACCACCATGGTCTTGGCGTGGACCATGGGCGGGCCGTAGAGGTGGATGCGCACCCCGGCGTCGGCCAGGGCGTCGTGGTAGGTCCGCCCGGCCGCGTCCACCACCCGGGAGTCGGTGCGCACCGGCAGGAGCAGGCACACGTCCACTCCCCGCAGCGCCGCGCTGGCCAGGGCCGCCGCCAGCGCCTCGCCGGGGACGAAGTACGGAGTGGTGATCCACAGCCGCTCCCGGGCGCCGGCGATGGCCGCGAAGTACAGGGCCTCGATGGCGTGGGTCTCCTGGTCCGGCCCGGAGGCCACCACCTGCACCCAGTGCTCGCCGCCGGGCGCCGGCGGGAAGCAGGCCGGGAAGGCCTCGGCCTGGAGCACGCCCCGCCTCCCGGTGGCGAAGGCCCAGTTCTCCAGGAAGGTGGCCTGCAGCCCGTGGACCGCGGCGCCGGCCAGGCGCAGATGGGTGTCGCGCCAGGCCGCCCCGCCGCGCGCCGCCCGGCTCTGGTCGTCGCTCACGTTGATGCCCCCGGTGAAGCCCACCCGCCCGTCCACCACCGCGATCTTGCGGTGGGTGCGGAAGTTGGCGAGCCCGCGCAGGGCTCGCCCCAGCAGCGGCCGGTTGAAGCGGGCCACCTCCCCGCCCGCCTCCAAGAGGGGCCGCAGGAAGCGGCGCCGGAGCCGGGAGGAGCCGACCGCGTCCACCAGCAGCCGCACCGTGACTCCGGTGCGGGCCCGCTCGACCAGGGCGTCGCGCAGCCGGGTCCCGGCCCGGTCCGGCTCGAAGATGTAGTACTCGCAGTGGACGTGCTGCCGCGCCGACCCGATGGCCTCGACCAGGGCGTCGTACGCCTGGTCGCCGCCGGCGTAGATCGCCACCTCCGAGGCCGACTCCGGCGGCCAGGCGTCGAGGGTGGTGGCCAGCCTCGCCAGCTGCCCGGCGAAGGGGAGCTCGGCGGCGGTGCGCCGCTCCCACCAGTCGAGGGCCGGGCCCACCGCCCGGCGGGCCAGCGCCATGCGCACCTTCTTGCGCTCGAGGCGGCGCGGGCCGATGAGCAGGTAGACCAGGATGCCCAGGACCGGCAGGGCCGCCAGGGCCAGCATCCAGGCCAGGGTGGCGGTGGGGGTGCGGCGCTCGTGGAGCAGCCACAGCGCCACGAACACCAGCCAGGCCACCTCCAGCGCCCAGAAGGCGCCGGAGGAGGCGAGGGCGCCGGGGAGGTCGCGCAGGAGGAGGATCACCGCCGGCTCCACCCGCCCCCGGGGCTCAGTGGCTCCACAGCCCCTTGGCCTTGAGGATGAGCTCGCATAGCTCCCGCACCGCGCCGCGGCCTCCCCGGGCGCGCGAGACCAGGCGGGCCTCGCGGAGCACCTCCGGCGCGGCGTCGGCGGGGCAGGCCGGGAGCCCGACCCGGCGCAGCACCGGCAGGTCGTTCACGTCGTCGCCCATGAAGGCCACCTCCGCGTCGGCGACGCCGAGGCCGGCCGTGAGCGCCTCGTAGGCCGGCAGCTTCTCGCGGTTGCCGAAGGAGGCGTGGCGGATGCGCAGGTCGGCGAGGCGGCTCTGGGTGGGGCCGGCCGGCCGCCCGGAAAGGACCCCCACCTCGACGTGGTCGCGCAGCATCACCAGGCCGTGGCCGTCGCGCACGTCGAAGGCCTTCACCGCCTCGCCCTCCGGGCCGTACCAGAGGCGGCCGTCGGTGAGGACGCCGTCCACGTCGAGGAGCAGCAGGCGGATGCGCGCGGCCCGCTCGAGGAGGTCCCGTGGCGGGGGACCGGCGGAAGCGCTCCGGCGACGCCCGGCGCCGCGGGCGGCGCTCGCGCCCCGGCCACCGAGCGCGGCGCCCCGCCCCGCGCCCCGCCACCGGCTCCCGCGTCCGCCCCCGGCGCGACTCATGGCCGGCGCCGTCCCCTCACGCCTGGCCCAGGGCGCGCCGGATGGCGAGCAGGTCCCGCAGCATCCGGTCCGCCATGTCGAAGTCGAGCGAGTTGGGGCCGTCGGAGAGAGCGGTGGCGGGGTCCTCGTGGATCTCGGCGAAGAGGGCGTCCACCCCCACCGCCACCGCCGCCCGCGACAGCGGGGCCACGAACTGCCGCTCGCCCCCGGTGGAATCGCCGGCGGCGCCGGGGAGCTGCACCGAGTGGGTGGCGTCGAAGCACACCGGTACCCCCAGCTCGCGCATGATGGAGAGCCCGCGCATGTCCACCACCAGGTTCCCGTAGCCGAAGCTGGCGCCGCGCTCGGTGAGGAGGACGTTCTCGTTGCCGGCGTCGCGGCACTTCTGCACCGCGTGGCGCATGTCGCGCGGGGCCACGAACTGCCCCTTCTTCACGTTGACCGCCCGGCCGTGGCGAGCGCAGGCCATGACCAGATCCGTCTGGCGGCACAGGAAGGCTGGGACCTGGAGCACGTCCACCACCTTCCCGGCCGGCTCGGCCTGCCAGGCCTCGTGCACGTCGGTGAGGCAGGGGAGCCCGGTCTCGCGCTTCACCGCCTGGAAGACGCGCAGGCCCGCCTCCAGGCCGACCCCGCGGAAGCTCTTTCCGGAGGAGCGGTTGGCCTTGTCGAAGCTGGCCTTGAAGACCACTGGCAGGCCGTGCTTCTCCGCCAGCGCCTTCACCCGGCGGGCGTGCGACAGGGCCTGGGCCTCCGACTCGATGACGCAGGGCCCGGCGACGAGGAGGAGCGGCCGGCCGTCGCCAACCTCGTGCCCCCCGATGACGGCGCGGATCATGCGCCGTACTCTACCGCGAGGGACGCCCCGGCGCCCGCGCCCGGCCTCCCGGCGGGGGACGAGCCCCCGCCCTACCGGCCGCGCCGAGTGGCATCGGCGGGGCGGTTCATGCGCCCTTCCCCACCGGGAGCTTGGTCACCTCGGCCACCGGCTTCCCGCCCTCGCGGGCGCGGGCGTCGCGGAAGGCCAGGGCCGCCCGGATGAAGCCGGCGAAGAGCGGGTGCGGCCGGAAGGGCTTCGACTTGAACTCGGGGTGGAACTGACAGCCGAGGAAGTGCGGGTGGTCGGGCAGCTCGATCATCTCCACCAGCCCCAGCTCGACGTTCAGGCCGGAGAAGACCATGCCGGCGCCCTCGAACTGCGCCCGGTAGGCGTTGTTGAACTCGTAGCGGTGGCGGTGCCGCTCGTGGACCAGCTCCTGGCCGTAGAGCTCGCGGGCCTTGGTGCCCTCCTTGAGCCGGCAGGGGTAGCTTCCCAGGCGCATGGTGCCGCCCTTGTCGGCCACCGACCGCTGCGCCTCCATCATGGTCACAACCGGATGGGGGGTCTGCTCGTCGAACTCCAGGGAGTTGGCGCGCTCCAGCCCCAGCACGCTGCGGGCGTACTCGATGACCGCCATCTGCAGCCCCAGGCAGATGCCGAAGAAGGGAACCTTCTTCTCGCGGGCGTGCCGCACCGCCAGGATCTTCCCTTCGGTGCCGCGGACGCCGAATCCGCCCGGCACCAGGATGGCGTCCACGTCGGAGAGGCCGCACGGGTCGCCGGCCTCCAGCTTCTGCGAGTCGATGAAGACCAGCCGCACCCGGGCGTCGCTGGCGATGCCGCCGTGGACCAGGGCCTCGTTCAGGCTCTTGTAGCTCTCCACCAGCTCGACGTACTTGCCCACCACTCCCACGTGCACCTCGCCGTGCCGCGGGTGCTTCACCTTCTCCACCACCTGCTCCCAGCGCTCCAGCCGCGGCGCCCGGCTCCAGATGTTCATGAGCTCGGCCAGCTTGTCGTCGAGCCCCTCCTCGTGGAGCCGCAGCGGGACCTCGTAGATCGACTCCACGTCGCGGGCGGTGAACACCGCCGAGGGGTCGACGTTGCAGAAGAGGGCCACCTTGTCCTTCATGTCCCGGGAGATCTCCCGGTCGGAGCGGCACAGCAGGATGTCGGGCTGGATGCCGATCTCGCGCAGCTCCTTCACCGAGTGCTGGGTGGGCTTGGTCTTCAGCTCCCCCGCCGCGGCGATGTAGGGCACCAGGGTGAGGTGCACGTAGACCACGTTCTCGGCGCCCACGTCGTACTTCATCTGGCGGATGGCCTCGAGGAAGGGCAGGGACTCGATGTCGCCCACCGTCCCGCCCACCTCGACGATGACGATGTCGGCGCCGTCGGCGGCCTCGCGGATGACGGCCTTGATCTCGTCGGTGATGTGGGGGATGACCTGCACCGTCTTGCCCAGGTACTCGCCGCGCCGCTCCTTCTGGATGACCGAGTGGTAGATGCGCCCGGTGGTGTAGTTGTTCTTGCGGGTCATCTTGGCGCTGGTGAAGCGCTCGTAGTGGCCGAGGTCCAGGTCGGTCTCGGCGCCGTCGTCGGTGACGTACACCTCGCCGTGCTGGAACGGGCTCATGGTGCCCGGGTCCACGTTGATGTACGGGTCGAGCTTCAGGTGGGTCACCTCCAGGCCGCGGTTCTCCAGGAGCGCGCCCATGGAGGCGGCCGCCAGGCCCTTGCCGAGCGAACTCACCACCCCGCCGGTCACGAACAGGTACTTGGTCTTCTTGGTCCGCACCATGGTCCGATCCCTTCCGGTCACGCCCCGGCCGCGAGCAGCGCCCGCACCCTTTCCAGGTCCTCCGGCGTGTCCACCCCGAAGCCGCCGTAGGCGGCCTCGACCACCCGGATCTTGAGCCCGTTCTCCAGCACCCGCAGCTGCTCCAGGGCCTCCTCGCGCTCCAGCCGTCCCGGGGGCAGCGAGGCGAACCGCTCCAGGAACGCGGCGGTGAAGGCATAGACGCCCACGTGGGCCCGCGCCAGGGGCGAATCACCGCCGGCCCGCCGGTGAGGGATGGCGGCCCGCGAGAAGTAGAGCGCGTCGCCCTCGAGGTCGGTCACCACCTTCACCACCTGCGGCCGCGCCAGCTCCTCCGGCAGCAGGGGCCGCGCCAGGGTGGCCATCTCCACGCCCCCCCGCTGCATCACCGCCACCAGGCGCTCCACCGCCTCCGGCTCGACGAGCGGCTCGTCCCCCTGGAGGTTCACCACGATCCCGGGGCGCGGCGACAGCCCCCGCGCCGCCTGGGCCACGCGGTCGGTGCCGCTCTCGGCCGGCCCGGTCACGACCGCCCGGGCGCCGGCCGCCTCGGCCGCCCGGGCGATGCGCTGGTCGTCGGTGGCCACCACCACCTCGTCCACGCCCCGGACGCGCCGGGCGCGCTCCACGACGTGCGCCACCAGGGGCCGGCCGGCGAGGTCCGCCAGGGGCTTTCCGGGGAAGCGCTGCGCGCCGTACCTGGCCGGGATGATGACCGCGACGCGGATCATGGCGCGCCCCGCCCGGGATGACCGTCGCGAGGCGCACGAGCCTGTCGCCGAGCCGGGCGCGTGAGGAGCGAGCCGCGCAGCCGTACCTGGAAGGTACGGCGAGCAGCGGAGCGACGAGCCCGCCCGGCGCAGGCAAGGATCGTGCGCCGCAGCAGGTCAGCCCGGGTGGGTCGCGCCTTCAAGCCGGGGCCACTACGTACCGCCTTGGATCCGCGGAGTCAACGCCCGCGTTCCGGGCGGCCGGAACGGGCCCCGGGGCCGGTGGTATCCTGCACCGGATGGCCCTGGTGCGCGTCCGCTTCACGGTCGAGGAGAGCTACGCCGGCTGGCGGCTCGACCGCTACCTCCAGGAGAAGATCCGGCGCCTCTCCCGCGAGCGGGTGCAGGCGCTCATCGAGACCGCTCTGGAGCACGACGGCCCGGCGCGCCTCAAGCCCGGAACCCGGGTCATCCCGGGCCTGACCTTCGCCCTCCTCAGGGAGGCCGAGCCAGAGCCGGCGGCGCCGCTCGACTTCCAGGTGCTCCACGACGACGGGGCCCTGGTGGTGGTGGACAAGCCGGCGGGCCTGCCGGTGCACCCCACCGCCCGCTACGCGGCCCACACCTTCACGGCGCTGGCGCGGGATCGCTTTCCCGACCGCAAGGTGGACCCGGCCCACCGCCTGGACCGCGAGACCTCCGGGCTCCTCGCCTGCGGCGGGGCGCCGCCGTGGACCCGGGCCCTCAAGGCGTCCTTCGCCCGCGGCCGGGTGGAGAAGACCTACCTGGCGCTGGTGCAGGGGGCGGCGCCGCAGGACCGCTTCGAGGTGGACGCGCCGCTGGCGCTGACGCTAGGGAGCCAGGTGCGGGTGCGGATGCACGTCCACGCCGCCGGGCTGCCCTCGTCCACCGGCTTCGAGGTGCTGGGGCGGCGCCTCGCCGCCGACGGGGCCCCGGTGGCGCTCCTGGCCTGCCGTCCCCGCACCGGCCGGCAGCACCAGATCCGGGCCCACCTGCACCACGCCGGCCTGCACCTCGTCGGCGACAAGATCTACGGCCACGACGAGATGGTCTTCGACCGCTTCACCAAGGGGCAGATGACCGAGGACGACCACGCCCGCATGCGCCTGCCGCGCCAGGCGCTCCACGCCTGGCGGCTCGAGCTGCCCCATCCGCGGACCCAGGAGCGCGTGGCGCTGGAGTGCCCGCTCGCGGCCGACCTGCAGGCCTTCTGGGACGGCTGCCGGCCGCCGTAGGGCGGCGGCTCGTCCCCCGCCGCGCGCGGCTGGCGACGCCGGCGAGGCGCGCCGTCCATCCATGGCGCGTACCTACCGCGCCGGGCTCTCCACCAGCGCCAGCGTGCTCGTGAATGTCGCGACCAACTTCTCCTCGCCGCCGGCGCGGGCGAAGACCTTGGCCTCGGCGAAGACCAGGCGGCTGCCAGCCCGGATAATCTCGGCCCGGCAGCGCAGCGAGTCCCCCACCGCGGGGCGGAGAAGGGAGATCTTGAACTCGACCGTCAGCACCGTCTGGTCGGGTCGGGTCAGGGTCCCGGCCGCGGTGCCGCAGGTGTGGTCGGCCATGGTGGCAACCGCCCCGGCGTGGACGAACCCCTCGGCCTGGCCGAGGTGCGGCTTCACCTCGAGCAGGCTCTCGGCCCAGCCGAGGCCGAGGTCGGCGAGGCGGATGCCGAGGTGCCTGAGGAAGGCGACGCCCTCGAACACCTGGCGGATGCGCGCGAGCGCGTTCGGGTCCTTCAGGTCCACACTCACCTCCGCGCGCGCGGCCGCGAGGCCGCCCGCTCCATGGCGCGTTCCGCCTTGGCGATGCGGGCCCGCTGCTTGACGGCCAGCAGGTAGAACCGTTCCCGGAGCGCCTGCGCCTCGTCCGGGGACAGGTCGCCGTGGCGCCCGCACTCCGCCTCCCGCCGCTCCACCGCCCGGAACAAGCTCACCGCCGCCGCCACCGAGACGTTGAGCGACTGGACGAAGCCGCGCATGGGGATGGCGAAGCGGGCCTGGGCCCGCCGCAGCGCCTCCTCGGAGACGCCGCGGCTCTCGTTGCCGAAGACCAGCGCCACCGGCTCGGCGAAGGAGAGGGCCCGGAGCGGGACCGCGCCCTGGCCCAGCCAGGTGGCGTAGACGCGGAAGCCGCGAGACTCGAGGTGCGCCAGGCACTCGCCGGTGGAGCGCCAGCGCCGCACCTCCAGCCACTTGTCGGCGTTCTGGGAGATCTTCTTGTTGCGGTCGTAGGGCTTCATGGGCCCCTCGACCACGTGGACCTCCTGCACCCCCACCGCCTCGCAGGTGCGCAGCACCGCGTTCACGTTCTGCGGATCGGAGAAGGCCTCCAGCACCACGGTGAGGGTGCGGGTGCGGCCCGCCACCACTTCGTCGATGCGCGCGCGCCGCTCCGGGGCCAGGAAGCCGGCGGCGGGGCTCGCCGGGCCCCCGCCCGGGGATGGCGCCGCCCGCGCCGCGGCACCGGCTCCGCCCGGCCCCGGGCCCACGCGGCTGCCGTGGCTGCGGCGCCGGCTCACGGCGTGGCCGCCTTGCGGGCGCGGGGCTTGCCCACCCGCTTGCGGGCGTGGGGCCGCGCCTCGGCGCCGTAGAGCACCCGCGCCACCGCGTCGAGCAGCGCGTCCAGCCCCTCGCCGGTGGCCGAGGAGATGCCCAGGATCTCCGGCTTCCGCTTGCGCCGGGCGAAGGCGCGGCGGAACCCGGCCAGTCGCTCCCGCGCCTCGGGAAGGTCGAGCTTGGTCACCGCCACCACCTGCGGCTTCCTGGCCAGCTCGGCGGAGTAGAGGGCCAGCTCGCGGTTGACGGCGGCGTAGTCCCTGGCCGGGCCGCGCCCCTCGCCGGGCGCCACCGGATCGACGAGGTGCACCAGCACCCGGCAGCGCTCGACATGGCGCAGGAACTGGAGGCCGAGCCCGGCGCCGGCGTGGGCGCCCTCGATGAGCCCGGGGATGTCGGCCACCACGAAGCTCCGCTGGCCCCGCCAGGAGACCACGCCCAGGTTGGGGGTGAGGGTGGTGAAGGGGTAGTCGGCGATCTTGGGGCGGGCCCGGGAGATGCGGCTGATGAGGGTGGACTTGCCGGCGTTGGGCCATCCGACGATGCCCACGTCGGCGAGGAGCTTCAGCTCCAGCAGCAGCTCCCGCTCCTCGCCGGGCGTGCCCTTCTCGGCGTAGCGGGGCGCCTGGTTGGTGGAGGTGGCGAAGTTCATGTTGCCCAGGCCCCCCCGGCCGCCGCGGGCCGCCACCAGCCGCTGGCCCGGGCCGGCCAGGTCGGCCAGGAGCTCGCCGCTGAACGCGTCCTTCACCACCGTGCCGGGCGGGACCCGCAGCTCCAGGGTCGGGCCGTCCCGGCCGTTCTGGTCGGAGCCGCGCCCGTGCTCGCCGTGGCGAGCCCGGTGCTCGCGCACGTAGCGGTAGTCGAGCAGGGTGGCGAGCTGGGGGTCCACCGCCAGCACCACGTCGCCGCCGCGCCCGCCGTCGCCTCCGGCCGGCCCGCCGCGGGGGACGAACTTCTCCCGGCGCCAGGCCACGGCGCCGTCGCCGCCGTCGCCGGCCTTCACGTGGATGCGGACCTCGTCGACGAACTTCATGGCGTCCCGCTCCGCGCCGGCCGTCCCACCTCGCTCCGCCCCCCGGAACGCGAAACGCCGCGGCCAGTCCGGCGCCGCGGCGTGGCGTGAGGTCGGAACGGCCGCGGCGCTCAGGCCTTGGGCACCACCGACACCACCCGGCGGTCCCCGGCGGTGCGGCTGTACTTCACCTGGCCGTCCACCAGGGCGAAGAGGGTGTGGTCCTTGCCGAGCCCCACCCCATCGCCGGGGTGGAACTTGGTGCCGACCTGGCGTACCAGGATGTTGCCGGCCCGGACCTCCTCGGAGCCGTAGACCTTGACGCCGCGCCGCTGGCCCGGGGAGTCGCGGCCGTTGCGACTCGAGCCCTGTCCCTTCTTGTGAGCCATGACGTCTCCCTCGCTAGCCGCGGACGGCGGTGATGAGGATCTCGGTGTAGGGCTGGCGGTGACCGCGCTTCTTGGTCCAGCCCTCCTTCTTCTTGCGGAAGTGCACCACCTTGCTGTGCTTGCCGTGGGTGACGATCTGCCCCTCCACGGCCGCGCCCGGGACCACCGGCTTGCCCACCTTGGCCTCGCCGTCGCCGCCCAGGAGCAGCACCTCGAACGAGACCTTGCCGCCCGCCTCCTGGTCGAGCTTCTCCACCTTGAGGTGGTCGCCCTCGCTGACACGGTACTGCTTGCCGCCGGTCCTGATCACCGCGTACATCGCACGTCCTCGGACTTTCTGGAGAAACGGGCACGCCGCGGGATGGTCGCGGGCAGCCCGGGGAGGCTCTCCGGAGGGGCGGTTGTATATGATCGACCCCCGGCCCTGTCAAGATTCCCCTTTGGTCTCGCGGGCTCCGGCCCGGTCCTTTCGAGGCTCCCTGCCTGCCACAGGGGCCTACCCCGGTGCCTTGCCGGCCGTCCGGGGCTCCGTAAGATCTCCCCCATGAAGAAGACCATGCTCGCGGCCCTGGCCGCCCTCGTACTCTCGCCCTCCCCTGCTCCGGCCCAGGTCGGCGTCCAGATCCAGGTGAACATCCCGGTGAACCCTCCGCTGGTGGTCGTCCAGCCGGGGATCCAGGTGGTCGAGAACTGGGACGAGGAAGTGTTCTTCACCGGCGGCTACTACTGGGTGCGCCGGGACGGCTACTGGTACCGCGCGTCCTCGCCCCGGGCCACCTGGGTCTACGTCGAGCCCCACCACGTCCCGCCCGGCCTGAC
>DASRTO010000503.1:0-3897 GCA_035655915.1 Anaeromyxobacteraceae bacterium | reverse complement strand
GTAGGTCTTGGCCGGGGTGCCGCGGCGGAAAGCCTCGGCCAGGGCCGCCGCCGCCTCTCGGGTCCGCGCCAGCACCGTGACGCCGCTGGTCTCGCGGTCGAGGCGGTGCACCACCTGGACCTCGCCGCCGAGCAGGCGGGCTACGAGGTCGGGGAGGGCGCCGCGGTCGTGGGTGAGGGTGGGCTGGGCGGCCACGCCGGCGGGCTTGTCCACCGCGGCCAGATGGCGGTCGGCGAGGAGCAGCCGCAGGGGCGGGAGATCGCCGGCCGGAGGCGGCTCGCGCCCGCCTTCGGCCAGGTTCACCACCACCTGCTGGCCGGCGCGAACCGCCCGGCCCGCCACCTTGCAGCGCCGGCCGTCCAGGAAGACGCCCCCGGCCTCCAGCGTCCGCCGGGCCAGCCCGCGGGAGAGGCCGCCCCGGGCGGCGATGAAGCGGTCGAGCCGCTCGCCGGCGTGGTCCTTGCCGACCCGGAGGGCGATGCGCTTCACGGCGCGTCCCGGCGCCGGAGCGGGGTCAGGCGGCCTTCGGGTCCGCGGCGGCGCAGGAGCCGCAGGCCTCGGACGATCCGGCCTTGTCGCAGGCGGCCCTGGCCGGCCGGCTCGCCCGGTAGTCGGTGGCGTGGAAGCCGGAGCCCTTGAAGGCGAAGGCGGCGGCGCTCATCACCCGCCGCACCTTCGAGCCGCAGGCGTGGTGGGTGCGCAGGGGGCTGGCCGACATCTTCTGCAGGGCGTCGAAGCGGCCGCACCTGGGGCAGTCGTACTCGTAGATGGGCATCGTCTCGTCCTTCTCCCCGGATCCGGAGCGGAACGTAACGTGCCATCGCGGCCTGTCAAGCGGCCCGGGCCCGGTCTCCTCCCGGCGCCGGACTGGCTCGGACCCTCCAAGGGTTTCGCGGTACAAGGCTGCCCATGGACGCCGCGGCGAGGGAGCAACTGTGGGGGGAGCTGGATGCCCTGGAGCGCGACCTCGCCGAGGAGCGCTTCCGGATCGCCGCCGGTCTGGAGCCCGAGCCGGACCTTTCGTCCATCTACGCCGCCCACGGCGCCGCGGCTCACCGCGACACGGTAGCCCGCCTCCGCGCCGAGGGAGAGCCAGAGCTGGCGGCGAGGGTGGCGGCGCTGCGCGCCGAGCGGGCCGCCGCCCCGGAGGAGGAGGCCTGGCGGGCGGCAGAGGCCGTCGCCGTGGCGCGGGGTCCCGATGGCCCCGTCTCCCTCGCCAGGGCGGAGCTCTCCGTCCTTGCGGAGCGCCAGCGTGAGCGGCGCCTCGCCTTCGGGCGCGCCGCCGCGGACGCCGTCGCCGTGGCCTCGGCCGCCGGCGAGGCGGCAGCCGAGAAGCGCGCCCGGGCCCGCGCCGAGGTGGGGCTCCTGCCGGACTGGGAGGCGGTGGTGGCGGCCGACGAGGTGCTCGACGCCTCCGAGGACGCCTACCGGGACGTGCTCGCCTGGCTGGCGCGGCGGGAGCTGGGGCTCTCGCCGGCCCCGCGGGGCGAGCTCGAGCGGAGCGACCTCCTTCACCTCCTGGCACTGCGCCGCTGGGAGGGGTTCTTCCCCGCCGGGATGCTGGCGCCGGTGCTGCGCCAGGTGGCGGAGCGCCTCGGCCTCGACCTCGGGCGCGTCCGGATCGTGGAGGGCGACCGCCCGGCGCAGTGGCCCGGGGCCCACGCCTTCGAGCACCGCGTCTCCTTCCGGCGGCGGGGCGGCGCCCCGGACTGGCTGGACCTGCTGCGAAACGCCGGCGAGGCGCTGGCCGCCGCGGCCTGCCCGCCGCGATCGCGCCAGGCGGCCTTCCCGGCAGCGCTGGGGTCGCTCCTCCTCGGCCTCCTGCTGGAGCCGGCCTTCCTCTCCCGATCGCTGGGCGTGGAGCGGAAGGAGGCCGGGGACCTCGTCCGCGCCCTGTCCCTCTCCCGCCTGTTCGCGCTCCGGGCCGGGGCGGCCGCGCTGCGGGTGGCCGCCGAGGTGGAGCGCGGCTCGAGCGGGGCCGCCTGGCGCGCGGCCCACCGCGAGGCGCTCTCGGCGGCGGCCCTGGCCACCTGGCCCGACGGGCTCGCCGCCCGCGACGCCGCGGCAGACCGCCACCGGCTGGCTCTGGAAGGGGCGGCCTGGGGCGAGCGGCTCGGGGGCAGGCTCGTCGAGGCGCACGACGAGGACTGGTGGCGCAACCCGCGCGCGGCCGCCACCCTGGCCGGCTGGCTGGCCTCCGGACGGGCGGGCCCCGACGAGGAGCGGCCGCCCCTCGCCTCGGCGGCCCGGGCCCTCATGGCCCGCCTCGGGGAATAGGGCCCCCGGAGGGCCCGGCTACCGCCCCTTCCGGCGCAGCGCCCGGATGATGCGCTCCTTGGCCCGCGACGGCCGCGGGGCCACCGCCGGGGCCCGGCCCTGGCGCTCGCGCCGCTCGCGGAGCTTCAGGAAGGCCTCGACCTCGAAGGCCAGCAGCTCCAGCTCCACCTCGGCCACTCCCCGGCCGGTGCGCTCCAGCGCCTGCTCCCGGGGCGGTGAGGCGCCGAGCCGCATGCGCATCACCTTCTCCTCCTCGGGGGACAGCTCGCTCGCGGCGCCGCGCCTGAGCACGGCCTGCACGGTCGCCTCGCTGGCCACCGCTCGAGCTGTCTTCTTGCGTCCGACCATTCCGGGGAACCTCGCTCGGGTGAGGGCGCTCGCCGTCCCTCCACGGCCATCGTAGGCGGAGATGGGACCCTGTCCATTTTTCGGGTGCGCCCCCCTCGCGCCAGTGTCATATGGGACTCGTATAATGATCGATTGGCGTCGCAATCTCGTCGACGACGACGCGCGCATCGGCGAGCTGGTGCGTTCCGCGAAGCGCGTGGCGGTGCTCGGCATCAAGACCGAGGCCCAGGCCGACCAGGCCGCCTATTACGTGGCCAGGTACCTCCAGGATCGGGGCCTGGAGGTGGTCCCGGTCCCGGTCTACTACCCCGAGGTCGAGGCCATCCTGGGGCAGCCGGTCTTCCGCAAGGTGGCCGACGTCCCCGGGCCGGTGGACATCGTGGACGTCTTCCGCCGCCCCTCCGACGTGCCCGCCCACCTCGACGACATCCTCGCCAAGAAGCCGCGCGCGGTGTGGATGCAGCTCGGCATCCGCAACGACCAGGCCGCCGAGGCGCTGGCCCGGGCCGGCATCCTGGTGGTGCAGGACCACTGCCTCATGGTCGAGCACCGGCGCCACGGCGGGGGCTGATCCCGCCCGTCGGCCGCCGTGCCTGCAGCACCTTCTCGGCGCGCGTCACGCGGGAGGGTGGCGCGCCGGGAGGCGGGCCGCTATGGGGGGGGCCATGAGGCTCGGCTTCGGCGAGATCCTGGCCATCCTGGTGATCGCGCTGCTGGTGTTCGGCCCGAGCAAGCTGCCGCAGCTCGGCGACGCGCTGGGCAAGGGCATCCGGAACTTCAAGAAGGCCACCCTCGAGCCCGATCCGGACGAGGCCGCGCCGAGGGCGTCCGAGCAGGCTCGCCTCGGCCCCGCCGCGGCGCCCGGCTCCACGGCGCACACCGCCCCGCCCACCGCCGCCGCGCCGCCGGCCGAGCACCGCGAGGTCTAGCGACGCCGCTCCCGGCGCCGCGTCACTCGGGCTCCTCGGGGGCCTCCTCCTCGGCCGCCTGGCCGCGCTTGCGCAGCCCGGCCGCCTCGAGGGCCCGGGCCACGCCGCGCGTCTTGCGCTCGTCGGGCAGCACCTCCCTGGGCGGAGAGACCGCTGCCACCGCCTCGCCGACGGCCTTCACCTGGGCCAGGAGATCGACCTCGGCGCGGGTCTCCGGGTCCCCTTTCACGCGGAAGGCCGCCCGGAGCTGGACCCGGAGCGGCGCGCCGCTGGCCGCGTCGGCGAGCAGCTCGCCCTCGAGCTTCACCGGCTCGCGCCCCTCGAGGAAGGCGAGTCGCCGCCG
>DASRTO010000502.1:0-9926 GCA_035655915.1 Anaeromyxobacteraceae bacterium | reverse complement strand
CCGCGGCCGAGCTGAAGAAGCGCGCCAAGGCCATCCCCGGCTCCATCTACCTCCGCGACGCGCCCGGCGAGGGCACGGCCGTGCGGAGCGCCTGAGGACGGGCGCTCCGGGATGAAGCTCTACCGGAAGCTGCTCCTGTTCGCGCTGGCGGCGGCGGTCCTCCCGCTGGGCGCGGTGGGGTTCCACCTGCTGGCGCGCGCCGAGGGCGCGCTCCGGGAGCGCATCGAGGAGCAGCAGCTCTTGGCGGCCCGGGGCGCGGCGGAGCTGGCCTGGCGGGACCTCGAGGCCATCATCTCCGGGCTGGAGGGGCTGGCCCGGACCTGGAGCCCGTCGCGGCTCCGGTCGCCGGAGCTGGAGGGATTCCTGCAGGTGCTGCTGCGCGGCTCCCGCCAGATCCGGGCCGCCGCGGTGCTGGACGGCGGTGGGGCCATGCCGGTGGCGCCGGCGGTCCGTTCCGACGCCGGACCGGGGCCCCCGCCGCCGGCGCCGGCGACGCTGGAGGCCCTGGCGCGGCTGCTGCCGGCCGAGGAGGCGCGGCGGGCCGGCGGGCTGCCGGTGCTGAGGCCGGTGACGCTGGGGTCGGAGAACCGGCAGCAGCTGGCGCTGGCGCTGGCCCCGGGCGACGCGGGGTGGGTGGTGGGCGTGCTGGTGGACCTGGAGCACCTCGGCCGCCGCCTGGAGGCGGCCGCCGGGGAGTCGGGCGCGGCGGCGCTCCTGGACGAGGACGCGCGGCTGGTGGTGGCCTCGCCGGGGGCCCGTTTCGGCCGGAACGACCTGGAGGCCGTCCGGCGCCTGCGGGCGGCCATGCCCGGCGGGGGGACCGGCGACATCCCCGGCACGCCCGGCGGATCCCTGGCCGCCTGGGCGCCGGTTCCCGGGGGCCTGGGGTGGGGCGTGCTGGTGCGCATCCCGGCCGCCACGGCCTTCGCCGAGGTGGGGCGCATGCGCCGGGAGGTGCTGGGGGCCACGCTCCTCACGCTCACCGCCCTCTTGGGCCTGGGCTGGGTGGTGGTGCGGGGGGTGACCCGGGGGCTCTCCCGCATCGACGCCGCCGCGCGCGAGATCGCCGCGGGAAACCTGGCGGCCCGGCTGCCGGCGGCGGGGCGCGACGAGGTGGCCGAGGTCTCCCGGGCCTTCAATCGGATGGGGGAGGAGCTCGAGGCGGCGCGGGCCCGGCTGGAGCGCTGGAACGAGGAGCTGCGCGCCCTGGTGGAGGCCCGCACCCTGGAGCTCAAGGAGGCCCAGGCGCGCCTCCTGGAGTCGCAGAAGCTCGCCGCGGTGGGGCAGCTCGGCGCCGGGGTGGCCCACGAGATCAACAACCCGCTCACCGGCATCCTGGGGCAGGCGCAGCTCCTGCTCGAGCAGAAGGCGCCGGAGGACCCCGACGCCGCCGCGCTCCGCCAGATCGAGGAGCTGGCGCGGCGCTCGCGCGACATCACCCTCAACCTGCTGCGCTTCTCGCAGCAGAAGGAGGAGCCGGAGCTCGTGTCCCTCGACCTCAACACGGCGGTGCGCGAGGCGCTGCTCCTGGCGGAGCGGCACGTGCGCGACGAGGGGGTGGATCTGGCGGTGAGCCTGGGGGAGGGCCTACCGCGGGTGCGCGGCGACGCTGGGCAGCTGGCCCACGTGCTCGTGAACCTGCTCTCCAACGCCCGCACTGCCTGCCGCGGCCGGCCCGGCCCGCGGGTCGACGTCGAGACGCGCGCCGCCGCGGGCGAGGTGCGTTTGGCGGTGCGGGACAACGGGAGCGGCATCGCCTCCGAGGTCCGGCCGCGCATCTTCGAGCCCTTCTTCACCACCAAGCAAGTGTGGAGCAACGTGGGCCTGGGGCTGTCGGTGAGCTGGCGGATCGTGGCCGCCCACGGAGGGCGCATCGAGGTAGAGAGCCGCCCGGGCCAGGGGAGCACCTTCACGGTGGTCTTGCCGGCGGCGGCGTAGGCCGCGGCGCCCGCGCGGTGGCACGGCCCCGCGCCCCGCAGGGCGACGAGTCCGACCTGTAGCGCGCGAGGGCGCGGCGCTATAGTGCCGCCCCATGCCGGAGCGGCGCGAGCGGGTGCTCTTCGCGGGCGGGGTGGCGCTCCTCCTCGCCGCGGCAGTGCTCGCCTGGTGGCTGTGGCTGGGGCGCCAGCCCGTGCCGTCGGGGCGGCCGCCGCCCCCGTCCCCGGTGGAGGGGCTCGCCGCGGTCCAGGTCACCGGCCAGGTGCTGCTGCGCCGCCCCGGCGCGGCCGGCCCGGTGGTGCTCCGCGGTGGCCAGCAGCTCCTGCCCGACGACGAGGTCGAGACCGGGCCGGGCGCCACCGTGCAGCTCGCCGCCGGGGAGAGCTACCGGGTGGACCTGGAGGAGAACTCGCGCTTCGCGGTGCGGGAGATCACCGCCGAGCTGGGGCGCTTCCGCCTGGCCGAGGGCCTCATGAGCGCCCGCGTACGCGACGACCCGGCGCGCCTCTTCGAGGTGGAGGCCGGCCCGCAGGCGCTGGCCCGCACCCGCGGCGGCGACCTCTCCGTCTCCGCCGGCGAGGGGGGAGCCGAGGTGGCGGTGCGGCGCGGACAGGCCGAGGTGGCCTCGGCCGGCCGCGCCGTGGTGGTGCGGTCCGGCGAGCGCGCCGTGGTCCTGCCCGGGGCGGCCCCGACCGATCCGTCTCCCATCCCGACCTCGCTGCTCCTGGAGGTCAACTGGCCCCGGGTGGAGGCCACCAACCAGCGCCGCCTGGTGGTCACCGGCCGGACCGAGCCGGGTGCGCTGCTGGCGGTGGGAGGCCAGCCGGTGCCGGTGGGCCGCGACGGGACCTTCCGGGCGGTCGTCTACCTGAAGGAGGGTCCCCAGCAACTCAGCGCCACCGCCCGGGACGCCGGCGGCCACCGCCGTCACGAACGGAGCGGCGCGATACTCCTGAACACTCGTGGGGCCCCCGCCCGGTTCGAGACCGATCGACTGTGGGGGAATGAGGGGAACGCTCCCACGGGAGGTCGGAAACCCAGCCCTTGAGGACCGCGCACGAGCCTTGATATCGCCGGCTCGAAGGCGCGAGAATCCTACCCCTCTGATGGGGGATCCCGGTCAGGGCGCTCCTGCCCGGTCACCGACGGAAAGGGAAGGCTGGATGGCGAGAAGGGCCATGTGGTCCCTGGTCCTGATCGGTCTGGGTGCGGCCCTGGTGGCGCGCGCGCAGATCGTGGCCTTGTCGCTTCCCGGGACCGAGGCGGCCATCGTGGTGCGGCCCGGCCCCCAGCGCGAGCCGGCGCTCTCGAGCCCCTTCGGCAGCTTCATCGCCTACACGGACCTGGCCCGGACGCCGAGCCAGGTCTGGTACTGCCGGCTGGAGGGGCTCGCCTGCCAGAGCTTCCAGGTGCCGGCGAGCCCGGGCGACCAGTTCGCTCCCGCGGTGGCGGGCGACGTGCTCGTCTACGTGGACGCGGGGACCTTCGGCCCGCGGCGGGGCAACGTGATCCGCATGAGCCTCACCCAGGGCGTAACGGCCCCGGTGTCGCCCTTCGACGCCTTCCAGGGCTCGCCGGCGGTGTCCGATCGAGTCATCGCCTGGGAGGACGAGCGCGACGACCTCGCCAGCGGCCGGGACATCTGGGTCAAGGACCTCCTGGTGGGTGGCGCGTGGAGCGTCACCGGGGCTGGGTTCCAGCACGGCCCCCGGGTCAGCGGCACGCTGGTGAGCTACCTCGACGACGCCGACGAGGCGGTGAAGGTCTACGACCTGGCCACCGGGCGCACCACCGTGGCCTATCCGGCGACGGCGGCCTTCGCGGACGTGGACGGCGCGGCGGTGGTGGTCCAGACGCTGGGCGGCGACCTGGAGGTGCGGAGCACCGACGGCGCCAAGCTGGCTTCGCTGACCCTGCCCGGGCTGCAGAGCAACCCGCACATCAGCGGCGACTGGGTGGCCTTCGAGGACAACTCCACCCAGGTGAGCCGGGTCATCGTGTGGAACTGGACGACCGGCGACCTGTACGCCCCGCCCGCCGGCACCTCCTCCCAGACGCTCAACGACATCTGCTGGCCGCGCGTGGTCTACGTGGACGACCGCAGCCCGGTCACCGGCCAGGACATCTACCTGTTCGACACCTCGGCCACCGCGCCGGATGGCGGCGCCGACGGCGGCGTGGACGGAGGGACGGACGGGGGCGTGGACGGAGGCGCCGATGGCGGCGCGGACGGCGGGGCCGACGGAGGCGCGGACGGCGGCGTGGTGTGCGGGCACGGCGACGGAAGGGACGGCCACGGCGACGGTGAGCACGGGCGCGACCTCGATCGCGACCGCGGCGAGGGCCGTCACGACGGCCGCCACGGCCGGGACCGCGGCGGCGACGGGCACGGCGACGATCGGGGTGGCGACGACCGGCACGGCGACGACGAGCATGACGGCGACCGGCACGAGCGCGACGACCAGGATCGCTGCGCCGAGGCCACGGCGTCGCCGCTGGCCGTGCTGCACGTGGTGCGCGAGCGGAACGGCCCCGATTCGGGGAAGGTCGAGTTCACCGCCGAGGCGGAGATGCCGGTCCTGGTCTGCATCGACGCCTGCAACGTGTCCTCGGCCTGGGTGCTACTCGACGACGAGGCGGTGGCCCGGCCCGACGACTTCGACCCGCAGGTGCTCCATCTGGAGCGACGGCGCGGGGTGGCGGCCGGCCCCAACCGCCTGAGCGCGCTCGTCGCCGGCAAGCCGGGCGCCTTCCTCACGGTGAGGCTCATCCCCGACCCGGCCGGCGGACCGGCCCCGCTGGCCGGCGCGGCGCTGCGGGCCCCTGGCGCGCCCTCCTTCGGGGAGCGCGCCGCCGGCCAGGGTTGCTCGGGGGGGCCGGCCGGGGCCGGCGCGCTGCTGCCGCTGGCGGCCTGGTTGCTCGCGCCCAGGCGGCGCCGCACCTGATATCCTCGCCCCGACCGGATGCGCACCATCGGTGATCGGGGCTCGGCGGCGTGACCGCGACGGCGGCGTCCCTGGCGGCGTGCCTGGGCCTCGCGCTCGCTCCCGGGATCCGCCTGCCGCCCTGGCCGCTCTCGCCGGACGGGGACCTGGTGGCGGTGGACCCGCCGGGCGCGGCGCTCTCGGCGGAGGGCGCCCGCGCCGAGGACGCCGGCGGAGGCCTGTGGCGCGTGGTCCCCGAGCCGGGGGTGCGGGAGGTGCGCCTGCACGCCGGCGGCGCGAGTGCGACGGCACCCGTCGAGCCGCCGGCGGGGACCATCGTCATCCGGGCACTTCCGGCGCGGCCGCTGAAGGGACGCGACGCGGAGGTGGCGCTGGCCATCGAGGTACGGGACCCGGCCGGCCGCCCCGACCCCGATGCCCTCCCGCCGGTGCTGGCCTGCAGCGCCGGGTCGGTGGAGCCGCCGGCCCCCGCCGGCCCCGGGCGCTTCACCGCCCGCTATCGCCCCTCGCCGGCCCGCCAGCCCGAGGTGGCCATCGTCACCGCCATCTCCCCCCGCTGCCCGCTTTGCCCCACGCCGCGGGCCGTGGGGGCGGCCGCGCTCGCCATCTCGGCGCGGACCGAGGTCCCGGGGCGCACCGACCCGAGCGTGCGGGTGACGGTGGAGGTGGCCGGGCGCGTCTTCGGGCCGGTCGAGGCCGACGAACAGGGCCGGTTTGCGGTGCCGGTGGAGGTCCCCCCGGGAGAGCGGACGGCGAGCGGCGTCAGCGTCGACCGGCTGGGGAACCGGCGGGTGGAGCCGCTGGACCTCCAGCTGCCGCCGACGCGGCAGGTGGGCTGCGCCCTGTGGCCGGCGGTCCTGCCCGCCGACGGCCGCGCCGAGGCCGGCGTCTACTGCCTCGCCACCGACGCGCGCGGCCGGCCGGTGGAGCGCCCCCGGCTGTCCCTCGGGGCCCGGCTGGGGCGCGTCGGCGCCCTGGAGCCGGCGGGCGACGGCCTCCAGCGAGCCCGCTACACCGCCCCCCGGGGAGGCGGCGGGGGGACCGATCGCCTGCACGCCTCCTGGCCGGAGGCGGGTGAGGCCTCGACGCTGGAGCTGCCGTTGCCCCTGGTCACCGGCGCGCCCGCCTCCCTGGGTTGGTGGCTGGAGCGCGAGCCGCTGGCGCCCGGGGAGTCGGCGGCGGCGCGCACCTGGGCGCGCGACGAGCGGGGCGACCCGCTGCCCGCGCCCTCCGGCCCGCCCGGGGCCAGGGAGGGCTTCGTGGCCCCGGGCCGCTTCGTGGCCCGCGCCGAGGCGGGGGACTGGGTGCAGCGGGCCGAGCTGCGGCTCGACATGCCTCCCTCCCCGGCCGCCGCGGTCCTCTGGCTCTCTCGGGAGGGCGGCCAATGGGTGGCCACCGCCCGCGACGTGGACGGCCGTCCGGCGGTGGGGGTGCCGCTTCGCTTCGGCTCGGGCGAGGTGATGACGACAGACGCCCGGGGCGAGGCGCGCGGGCCGGCCCGGGGCGACGCCGAGACGGTCCGGGCCCCCGGCGGCGCCCGGGCCGCGGGCTGGAGCGGCCATCCGGTGCGCCCTCTGCCGGCGTCGCTTTCGGTGGTGGCGCTGGTGCCGCTCACGCCCGGAGCGCCGGTGAACGTGCGGGCGACCGCCGAGGGCGGGATCCTTCGCTGGCGGGTGGCCGCGGGCGACGGCCGGGCGCTGCCCGGGAGGACGGTGCGGCTCCTCTCGAGCGGTCCGACGCTGGGACCGGTAGAAGCCGACGGGGAGGGCGCACGCTGCCGCGTCGAGGGGCGAGGGACGGTGTCGGTGGTGGACGTGGCCACCGGCGTGGCCGCGGTGGTGGAGGTCCGGTGAGGCCCGCCTGGCTGGCGCTGGCGCTCCTCCCGGCCGCCGCCTCGGGCCAGGTGCGCCTGGGCGTCGCCGAGGCCGGCGGCGGCACCGTTCTGGGACGGGTGTGCCAGGATCTGGACGGAGACGGGCGATGCGGGGAGGGCGATCCCGGGATCGGCGGTGCGCGGCTGCTCCTCGACGGAGGGCAGGTGGCGTTGGCGGATGCGCAGGGGCGCTTCCACTTCCTGGAGGTGCCGGGGCGGCTGCTCGAGCCGGGCCGCTCGGCGTACGGCGGCCACCTGCTGGCCCTGGAGACCGCCCCGGGCGAGCCGCCGGTGCGGCGCCTCTTCGAGCTGCCTCCCGGCGGCGCGGTGGAGGTGGACCTGGCGGTTCCGAAGGTGGCGGCGGTGCTGCCCGGCCCGGTCCTGGGGCCGGCGGCGCGGCCGCCGCCGCAGGCGCCCCGCCGCGAGGGGGAGCGGTTGCGGTGGGTTCTCTCCGGGAGGGCTCCGGCCGGGAGCCGCGTCGAGGTGGGCGGAAGCGGCGCGGCGGTCGACCCCGACGGCAGCTGGTTCGCCCCGGTGGATCTCGCGCCGGGCGAGACCGCCTTTGCCATCTCGGTGCGCGAGCGGGAAGGGCGCTTCTCGCTCTACCGGCAGGTGGTCCACCTGGCGCGGCGGGCGGAGGGGGGCGACCTGGTGGTCCCGCTCGCCCCGGAGTGGCTCGTCACGCTGGCGCTGCCGCCCGACGGCGTGCTGCGCGGCGACCGGGCTCGACTGCGCGGCGTCGCCGCCGCCGGCGTGTCGCTGACGGTGGGCGGCGCGGCGGTGGTGCCGGGGCCGGCCGGGGCCTTCGAGGTGCAGCCGGAGCTCCCGCCCGGGGAGGCGCCGCTCCCGGTGGTGGCGGGCCGCGGTGGAAGCCCGGTCGGGGCGGCGCCGCTGGTCCGCTTCGAGCGGGGCGGCATCACCCTGGTGGCGCTCGCCGACCTGGAGCTCTCCGCGGGCGGCGGCGAGGCGCGCCTGGCCGGACGCGGGGCGGTGGCGGCCCGCGGCGTCCTCGGGCCGGTGGCGGGCGAGGCCGGGATCGACCTCGACGACCGCGATCGGAGCCTCTCGGACCTGTGGACGCCGCGGGGCCCGCTGGCCCTGGAGCGGCAGCTGTCGCCGGAGCGGAGCGTGCCCACCGCCGGCGACGACGCGGCCGCCGACGACCCCAACGCTGCCCGCGGCCGCCTCTACGCCCGGCTGCGCGCGCCGGGGGCGAGGCTCGACCTGGGGGCGGTCCGTGCCGGGACCACCGGACGCGAGCTGGGGCGCTACGACCGGGCCTTCTTCGGCGCCAGGGCGGCCGGGGAGGGCGACCTCGGCCCGGTGCGCCTCGCGGGGAGCCTCTTCGGCGCCTCGGCGCGGCCCGGCGACGGGCAGGCCGGGGTTCCGGTCCCGGCCCACGACGTCCTCGAGGCCACCGGCGGCTCGCTCTTCTGGCTGCGCCACGCCGAGGTGGTGGCCGGGAGCGAGGGGCTGCGGGTGGAGTGGCGCGACCCGCTCACCGCCCGCGTGGTGGCGCAGCGCACGCTCGTGCGCACGGTGGACTACCAGATCGATTTCCCGAGCGGGCGCGTCCTCCTGGCCTCGCCGCTCGCCAGCGTCGCCGGCAGGCCGGCGGTGGCCACCGGAGACCCGCTCTCGGCGCCGCGGGCGGTGCTGGTCGCCGACTACCTGCACGCCTCGGCGGATCCGGCCGACGACCTCTACGGCGGGCGGCTGGGGCTCGCGCTCGGGCCGCTGCGCCTCGACGGGGCGGCGGCCGCGGAGGAGCGCGCCGGGGGCGGATACCGGCTCGCCTCGGGCGGAGCCGACCTCGACCTGGGCACCCCGCTCAGGTTGCGGGCCGAGGTGGCGCGCAATCGCGGGGCGGTGGTCCCCGGCGCCGACGGCTGGTCGGCCTCCGGCGACGGCGGCCTGTCCTTCACGTCTCCGCCGGCCCCGCTCGAGGAAGGCGCCACCGCCTGGCACCTCCAGGCCGGCGGCGAGGGGCTGGGGATCCGCTGGCAGGGCTGGTGGCGAGAGCGCCCGCACGGCTACTCCGACGGCGAGTTCCTGCAGACGCAGGACGGGCGCGAGCGCGGCCTCTCCGCCTCCTGGAAGGGAGGCCCGGCCAGCGCCGAGGTGCTGTGGGCCGATCGGCGCGGCGCCGACCCGCGCGATCCCTCCGGTCTCTCGCCCCTGGACGCCGCCGATCTCCGGGTCCGCGCCGGCTGGCGCCTCGGCGAGGTGCGCCTCCTCGGCGAGGCGCTCTCTACGCGGGCCACCACCTCCGGGCAGCAGGGTTCCGGGACCGGGGCCGGGCTGCGGGCCGACTGGTCCCTGCGGGAGGACCTCTCGCTCCACGCCACCTGGCATCAGTCGCTGAGCTGGGAGGGAGAGGGACCGGCGGCCCGCGACCAGACCTACCTGGGCGCGGGGGCCTCCCTGGCCCTGGCGGGAGGCTCGGCCTCCGCCGAGGCCGGCTGGGGCCCGGACCTGGGCCCGAGGGTGCTCCTGGGCGGGGAACGGCGCGCCGCCGACGGCACCACCTACGGGAGCGTCACCTTCGATCCGGACGCGCCGAGCTTCGCCCGGGAGACGGTGGCGGCCATGGGGGTGCGCCGCGCCGAGGACGGGGCCGAGCTGTGGACCGAGGACCAGTTCGCGCGGGATCCCTTCGGGCTCCGGGCCTCGCGCGTGTCCGGGATCTCGCTCGAGCCCGTGGCCGGCCTGCGCCTCACCGCCCGTGCCGAGTCGGGCTCGCGCCTGCAACTCGACGGGACCACCGCCGGCCGCTGGGCCGCCGGCGGAACCGCCGCCTGGCTCTCCGGCCCGCTGCGGATCGCGGGCCGGGGCGAGGCGCGCGAGGATGGCGACCGGCGACAGTGGCTGGCCGGGGCGGCCGCGGAGTGGCGCGCCAGCGAGCGCCTGCGCCTGGCGGGGCGAGTCGACTGGTCGCGCTCCAGCGCGGCGGGGCTGCCTGGGCTGGCCTTCGAGGGGTCCTTGGGCGCGGCCTGGCGCGGGGAGGGGCTCCAGGTCGTCGCCAAGGTGGCGGCGCTGGCGGACCAGCGCCCCGGCGCGGCCCGCCGCGACGAGGGGCTCGCCTCGCTGGCGGTGACGGTGGCGGCGTCCGGGTGGCTCGACCTGGGCCTCGGCTCGAGCTACGGCCAGAACCGGCTGGCGGGCGCCCG
>DASRTO010000501.1:0-3600 GCA_035655915.1 Anaeromyxobacteraceae bacterium | reverse complement strand
CGGCGAGTCCCGGCATCTTGGCCAGCGCCATCACCCCCGCGGCGTCGGTCACCTTCCCCTCGACCACCGCCGTGCGGATCCTGAAGCTCTCGCGGTCCTTGGCGAAGTCCATCAGGATCTTCGCCGGCGCCACCACGTCGTCGTACGACATGACCAGCGCCGTCGGGCCCGCAAACTTCTCGGCCAGGGGTTCCAGGGGCGTACCCTTGGAGGCGCGCACCGCCAGGGTGTTCTTCACCACCTTGTAGTCGACCTTGGCCTCGCGGCACTTCCTGCGAAGCTCGGTCACGGTGGCGACGTCCAGCCCCCTGGGCTCCGCCAGGATGGCCGCCTTGGCGCGGGCCATCTTCTCGTGGAGCGCAGTGACCACCTTCTCCTTCTCCGTCCGGTCCAAACTGTCTCACCGCCTTTCCGGCCCGGCGGCTCTCCACCGCCTCGGGCTTCGCTCGGGCTTCGGTCCGACCGGACGGCCGGCGCCAAAACCCCCTGGCCAAGCAGGGGACGCTGCCAATCGCAACTTCCCGTCTCGGCGGGTCGGGCCTCCTCGCGCCCGCTTGGCCGCGTCCGCCTCGTCGACTGCTCGCACCCGAGGCGGGCGCGGGCCCGCTGTCTTGGACCAGGCATCTGCCGGCGGCCCCGTGCCGCCGGTCGTCGTATCTCCTTTGTCTCCCGGCGGGGGACGAGCCCCCGCCCTACGCCGCGTGCTGGGCGGTGATCTCCTGGGTGTCGAGCCTGATGCCCGGCCCCATGGTGGTACTCACCGTCACGTTCTTGAGGTAGACCCCCTTCGCCGTTTGGGGCCTGCCCTTGAAGATGATCTCCATGATGGCGTTGAAGTTCTCCCTGAGCTTCTCCGCCGGGAAGGAGGCCTTGCCGAAGGGTACGTGCACGATGCCGGCCTTCTCCACCCGGAACTCGACCTTGCCGGCCTTCTGCTCCTTCACGGCCCTGGCCAGGTCCTGGGTGACGGTGCCCACCTTGGGGTTCGGCATCAGGCCGCGGGGCCCCAGGATCTTGCCCAGGCGGCCCACCACGCCCATCATGTCCGGCGCGGCGATCACCTTGTCGAAGTCCATGAAGCCTTCCTGGATCCGGGCCGCCAGGTCCTCGGCGCCCACCAGGTCGGCCCCGGCCTCCTGCGCTTCGCGGGCCTTGTCTCCCTTGGCGAAGACCGCCACCTTGACGGCCTTGCCCATGCCGTGCGGCAGCACCACCGCGCCGCGCACCACCTGGTCGGCGTGCTTGGGGTCGACGCCCAGGTTGATGGCGGCGTCCACCGACTCGTCGAACTTGCGGACCGCGGTCTCCTTCACCAGTTTCATGGCCTCGTCGACCTTGTACCGCTTGAGGCGATCGACCTTGGCTGCGGCCGCCTTGAACTTCTTGCCCACCTGAGCCATGTGCCCGTCCTCCCGGCGCCCTAGCCGACGATCTCGATGCCCATGGAGCGGGCCGTGCCCTCGATGGTGCGCATGGCCGCCTCGACGCTCCCGGCGGTCATGTCCGGCATCTTGAGCCTGGCGATCTGCTCCAGCTGCTTGCGGCTCACCTTCCCCACCTTCTCCTTGCCCGGCTGGTGCGCGCCCGAGCCCTTCTTCTTCTCGGTGTGCAGGCCGGCCGCCTTCTTGAGGAGGATGGCCGCCGGGGGGGTCTTGAGCTGGAAGGAGAAGGAGCGGTCCTGGTAGATGGTGATGATCACCGGGATGACGAGGCCGTCCTTCGCCTGGGCCTGGGTCTGCGCGTTGAACTGCTTGCAGAACTCCATGATGTTGACGCCGTGCTGCCCCAGCGCCGGACCCACCGGCGGCGCCGGGTTGGCCTTGCCGGCCGGAATCTGTAGCTTCACCTGACCTGTGATCTTCTTCACGTTCTCTCCTCGCGTGGTCTGGCGAACGCCTCGCGTTCTTCCACGCCGTGGTCGTCAGCGCTTCGGTCCGTCGTCTCCGTCGTCTCTCGCCATCCGAGATCCATGGCCGCCGTGGCGTCCATTGCGCCGCCCTGCGGGCGGCGCGATCAAGTCTTCTCCACCTGCATGAAGTCCAGCTCGACCGGGGTGGCCCGGCCGAAGATCGACACCAGCACCCGCACCTTGCCCTTCTCCGGCTTGACCTCCTCCACCGTGCCGTTGAAGTTGGAGAAGGGGCCGTCGATGACGCGCACCGAGTCCCCCTGCTCGAACTGCACCTTGGGCTTGGGCTTGAGCGTCCCCTCGGTGATCTGGGTGGTGAGGCGCTGCACCTCCTGGTCGGAGATGGCCGGTACGTCCTTTGGGCTCTTGGCGCTCCCGACGAACCCGGTCACCTTGGGGGTGCCCTTGACCAGGTGCCAGGT
This sequence comes from Anaeromyxobacteraceae bacterium, assembly GCA_035655915.1. GTDB lineage: Bacteria > Myxococcota > Myxococcia > Myxococcales > Anaeromyxobacteraceae > DASTPH01. Next base: position 1,269 of record DASRTO010000501.1, on the reverse strand, counting down.
GCGGTCGTTCATCTCCATCTGCACCAGGATGTAGCCGGGGAAGAACTTGCGCTTGGAGGTCTTCTTCTCCCCCTTCACCATCTCCACCACCTGCTCCATGGGGATGAGGGTCTCCCCGAAGTCGGACTCGAGCGCCTCCTGCTTCACCCGCTCCTCGAGCGACTTCTTCACCTTGTTCTCGAAGCCCGAGTAGGTGTGCACGACGTACCACTTCTTCGCCATGGCCCGAATCTCCGATGCGCTCGTCGTGAGGTCGCCCGCCTGAGTGGTGGAAACGTCCGTCCTCGCCGCGCCCTTCCCCCAGCCGCGGCGGCTCGCTCGAGTCCCGTTTCGCTCCTAGTAGATGCGGGCCGACAGCCAGGCCCAGACGTAGTCGAACAGCCCCAGGATGGCGGCGGCCACGAAGGTCGCGGCGATGACCGCCAGCGTCGCGGCGCGGGTCTCGCGCAGCGACGGCCAGGTGACCTTCTTCAGCTCCCCGGCCACCTCCAGCGAGGCGGTGCGGATCCGGGGCGTGCGCCAGGCCAGCGCCGTCCCCACCACCGCCGCGCCGAAGCCGGCCACGGAGGTCACGGTCCAGTCCTCGCCGAAGACGGGGAAGTCGTTCCAGCGGGTGTAGGAGAAGGCCAGGGCCAGCACCTTCGACAGGAAGACGCCCGCGAGCACGGCCGCCAGCGCGAAGGCGATGGCCACGATGCGCTTGGGGTCGACGCCTTTTCCCTCTTCCATCTTCGGTTCCGTTTCCGTCCCCGGGGCGCCTCGCGCCCGGGGACGGCCTCTGTCTCGTTCAGGATGGCAGGCCAGGAGGGATTCGAACCCCCAACCCGCGGTTTTGGAGACCGCTGCTCTGCCGTTCGAGCTACTGGCCTGTGGATTCGCCCGGCGGGGGACGAGCCCCCGCCCTACGTTGCCTCCGTGGTGCGATCGGCGGGGGACGAGCCCCCGCCCTACTTGGCCTCCTTGTGCGCCACGTGCTTGCGGCAGCGCGGGCAGTACTTGGAGAGGGTGAGCTTGTCCTGGTTCTTCTTCTTGTTCTTGGTGGTGCTGTAGTTCCGCTCCTTGCAGGCGGTGCATTCCAGCGTCACGATGCTGCGGTTCCCGGCCACGGTGCCTCCAGGTTGTCCCGGCGGGGACGAGCCCCCGCCCTACTCCACCACCTCGGCCACGGCGCCGGCGCCCACCGTCCGGCCGCCCTCGCGGATGGCGAAGCGCAACTGCTTCTCCATGGCGATGGGGGTGATGAGCTCCACCTCCATGGTGATGTTGTCG
>DASRTO010000500.1:0-6144 GCA_035655915.1 Anaeromyxobacteraceae bacterium | reverse complement strand
CGCGCACCGCCGTTCCGTCGCCCGGATCCCGCGCCGCCGCCGGAGCGGCGCCGAGCAGCGCCGCCAGGAGCAGCGCGGGCGCTGCGAGTGGGCCCATCCTCACGGCCCCTGTCTTACCGCGGCTGCCCCCCGGGCGCGAGGGCGGGGGATGCGCAGTAATCTATGCCCAATCAAGATGACGACCCACCGCCAGCTCGCCTTGGAACTGCCAACCCCGGCCGGCCACGGCGGCCGCCGCCGTGGCGCCGGGCGGAAGCCGGCCGGCGATCGGGCAGCGGCTTCCCATCACGGCCGGCCCGAGGTGACTCCTCGATTCCCGGTGCACGTCACGCTGCGAGCCCTGGATCACGTGTGGAACTTGCGGAGCCGTCGCTCGCTCCGCGCCATCGAGGCCGCGCTCTCGGCGATGATGCGGTGGCGCGAGTTCCGCGTAGTGCACTTCTCGGTCCAGGGCAACCACCTGCACCTGCTGGTCGAGGCCGACGACAACCGCGCCCTCGCCGAAGGGATGCAGGGGCTCTCGGTCCGGCTCGCCAGGGGTCTCAACCGTATGATGGGGCGGCGCGGCAGGGTCTTTGCTGACCGCTACCATGCCCGCGTTCTCGCCACCCCTTCGGAGGTCCGGCGCGCGCTGGCCTACGTCCTGCTCAACGCCCGGAGCCACCTCGCCCGCACGGGCGACCGACCCGGGCGTTACGCCGCGTTCGATTGGTACTCTTCGGCGGCTTCCTTCGACGGCTGGTCCGAGGCCCCGCCCGCGAGCGACAGGCCGCGCCTCACTTCGCCGCCCCGCAGCTGGCTCCTCGCCACCGGCTGGAAGCGGCGCGGCCTCCTGTCGCCGCTGGAAGTCCCTGGCGGCTCGTTCCCCGCCATCCCCCGCCCTACTCCGCGCGCGCGAGCGACACCACCGTCACCGAGCGCGCCCCGGCCGCCTTGAGGGCCCGGGCGCAGGCGTCGGCGGTGGCCCCGGTCGTCACCACGTCGTCCACCAGCACCACGTCGCGCCCGGCCACCGCCGTGGAGGCGGCGAAGGCGTCGCGGACGTTGCGGGCGCGAGCCGCCCGGTCGCGCCCCACCTGCGGCGGCGTGTCCCGGACGCGCCGGAGCGCCCGCCGCAGCCGCTCCCGCCCGGCGGCGCGGGAGAGGGCCTCGGCGAGGAGCGCCGCCTGGTCGTGGCCACGCTCGCGGCGGCGCCGGGGGGCGAGCGGCACCGGCACCAGCACCGCTCCCGTGGGCAGCTCCACCCGCCCGGCCAGCCACTCACCGAGGGGCCGGGCCAGCGCCGGCCGTCCCCTGTACTTCAGGGCGTGGACCGCGTCGGCCAGCGGGCCGCCGAGGAGGCCGCCGGCCCGGACGGCGTCGAAGGCTGGCGGCTCCGCCAGGCAGGCGCCGCAGACGGCGTCGGGGCCGGGGCGGCCGCAGCGCCGGCAGCCCGGCCCGGCTGCGTCCACCGCATCGGCGCAGACGGCACAGAATGGCTCCCGCCCCAGGGCCCCGCAGGCGGCGCAGCGGGGCGGGAAGACCAGGTCCAGGAAGGCGCGCAGCGCGGGTCTCACTTCACCACCAGACCCAGCCCCTTCATCTCCTTGGGGCGGGGAAGCCCCATCACTTGAAGGGCGGTGGGGGCCACGTCGGCGAGCACGCCCTCCTTCCGCAGCGTCGCGCCCCGGAAGTCGGGGTCGGCCAGGATGAAGGGCACCGGCCCGAGGGTGTGGGCGGTGTGGGGCTGGCCGGTCTCGGGGTCCACCATCATCTCGCAGTTGCCGTGGTCGGCGGTGACCACCATGGCCACCCCGGCCTTGCGGGCCGCGGCCCACAGCCGCCCGATGCACTCGTCCACCACCTTCACCGCCTGGACCGCGGCCTCCAGGATCCCGGTGTGCCCCACCATGTCCGGGTTGGCGAAGTTCACCAGCAGGAAACCGTACTGCCCGGAATCCAGCGCCGTCACCACCTTGTCGGCCACCTGGCGCGCGCTCATCTCCGGCTTCAGGTCGTAGGTCTTCACGTCGCGGGGGCTCGGCACCAGCGCCCGCTCCTCGCCGGGGAAGACCGTCTCCCGCCCGCCGTTGAAGAAGAAGGTGACGTGGGCGTACTTCTCGGTCTCGGCACAGCGGAACTGCCGGAGGCCGGCGCGGGCCACCACCTCCGGGAAGATCTCGGTGGGCTGGTCGGGCGCGAAGGCCACCGGGAGGCCGAAGGTCTCGTCGTACTCGGTCATGCACACGTACGATGACAGCCGGGGCCGCCCGCTGGCGTCGAACTCCTTGAAGCCCTCCTGGGTGAAGGCGCGGGTGAGCTCGCGGGCGCGGTCGGCGCGGAAGTTGAAGAAGAGGATGGCGTCGCCGTCGCGGATGCGCGCCACCGGCTGACCGTCGTTCACCACCACCACCGGCTTCACGAACTCGTCGGTCTCGCCGCGGGCGTACGCCTCCTCCACTGCCGCCGCGCCGCTCCGGGCCTTCTGCCCCTCGCCCTTGACCAGCGCCGCCCAGGCCAGCGCCACCCGGTCCCAGCGCTTGTCGCGATCCATGGCCCAGTAGCGTCCGGCCACGGTGGCCACCTTCCCGTACCCCTTGTCGCGCAGCCGCTTCTCCAGGGATTGCACGTAGCCGAGCCCGCTCTTGGGAGGCGTGTCGCGGCCGTCGAGGAAGGCGTGCACGAAGGCCCGCCCCACTCCCTCGCGGCGCGCCAGCTCCAGGCAGGCGTGCAGGTGCTCCTCGTGGGAGTGGACCCCGCCGTCGGAAACCAGGCCCAGGAGGTGCAGCGCGCCGCCCGCGGCCTTGGCCTTGCGGCAAACCTCCAGCAGCGCCGGGTTCTGGAAGAAGGAGCCGTCCTCGATGGCCCGGTTGATGCGCACCAGGTCCTGGTAGACGATGCGGCCGGCGCCGAGGTTGGTGTGGCCGACCTCGCTGTTGCCCATCTGCCCCTCGGGAAGGCCCACCGCCAGGCCGCTGGTCTTCAGGGCGGTCGAGGGGAACTCCTTCGCCAGGGCGTCCATGCTGGGCGTGCCGGCGATGGCGATGGCGTTGGACTCCCGCTCGGCGCGGATGCCCCAACCGTCGAGGATCACGAGGAGAAGCGGCTTGGGCTTCGGCACGAGGCACCTTTCCGTGGCGGGGGAGGTGAAATCCTATGCGGTGGGGAACGCGCCCTCAAGCGATCCCGACCGTAGCAAGGAAGGGGCCGGCGCACGCCGCAGCGCCCCCGTGCGAGAATGGCGCATGTCCGGCCTCGCCGCCGCGGTGGACTGGGACCGGCCGGACGCAGGCGAGGAGCGCGTCCGGAGGATGGTGGCGGCCATGCCGCACCGGGGTCCGGACGGCACCCGGGTGGCCAGCGCGCCGCACTGCGCGCTCGGCCTCGCCCTGCGCGCCACCACCGCCCGGGAGCGGGCCGCGCCGCAACCGCTCCGCGATCCGGAGGCCGGGCTGTGGCTCGTCGCCGACGCCCGCATCGACAACCGCGAGGAGGTGGCTCGCGCCCTGGGCCTCCCCGCGCCGCCTCCCTCCGACGCCGAGCTGCTGCTCCGCGGCCTCGCCAGCCGCTGGGCGACCCTCCCGTCGCAGCTCGAGGGGGACTTCGCCTTCGTCGCCTGGGACGAACGCCGGCGCCTGCTTCTGGCGGCGCGCGACGTCATGGGTCTGCGGCCGCTCTTCTGGCGGACCTCGGGGCGTTCCCTCCTCCTCGCCAGCGAGGTGGACGCGCTCCTCGATGCCGGGGGGATGGCCGAGGTCGAGCCGGCGGCGGTACTGGACTTCCTCCTGCACCTCCGGGGCGAGCCGGCCCGGACCTTCTTCCACGGCGTCCAGCGCCTGCCTCTCGGCCACGTCCTCGAGGCCTGCCAGGGCACCGTGCGCAACCTGGGACTGGCGCGGGCTTCGCGGCCCCGCCCCGAGGCGCCGCCGCGGGGAGAGGAAGCGCCCGGGGTTCGCCGCCTCCTTCGCCGTGCAGTGGCCGCCCGCCTCCAGTCGGAGGGACCGGTGGTGCTGGCTCTCTCCGGCGGCCTCGATTCCGGGGCCATCGCCTGCGTGGCGGAGGACCTCCACCGGGAGGATGCCCGCGGCCGGTCGCCACTGCTGCTCGCCGCAGCGGTGTTCCCCGGATTCTCCGGAGACGAGACGCGGTACCTCGAGGCCGTCCTCTCCAGGGTCCGCTTTGCCTGCGAGCGCTGGGACGCCTCGGCCTTCCCTCCCGCCGCGCCCGAGCCGCTGCCCCGGGCGCACCCGATGCGCGATCCAAAGGCCGGCGGGGCGGGCCGCGCCATCGAGGTGGCTCGAACCGCCGGGAGCCGTGTGCTGCTCATGGGCCTCGGCGGCGACGAGCTGTTCACCGAGGCCGGCGTACTCCAGGACCTGGCCCGACACGGGCGCTTCCTGGCCCTGGCACGGGAGACGCTGCGCAGGCGACCCTACACCGCCACCTCCGGCCTCGGCCTGCTGGAACGGGCCCTTCGGGGCGCCGCCCCAGCCTGGGCCCGGCGCGCCTTCCGCGCCGTCCTTCCGCGCCGCCCCCCGCCGCCACCTGCCTGGCTCGGCCCCGCCCTGCGGCCGCTGTGGCCGCCTCCGCTCCCGCCGCGCCCGGACCCGCTCCCATCGCGCGTGCAGGCCGACGTGGCCGCGCTCCTCTCGGGCGACCTTCTCCAGTCGGCGGAGGTGGTCGAACTGGCGGCGGCGAGGGCCGGGCTCCAGCTCCGGCTGCCCTTCCTCGATTGGCCGCTGGTCGAGTGGGTCCACTCGATACCCTGGGACCGCCGGCTTCCGCGCGGCCTCATGAAGCGCCTTCTGCGCGAGGCCATGACGGGGCTGTGGCCCGAGTCGCTCGCCCGGCGCCGCCAGGTGGCCCTCGCCGGCGACTACCTCGCCTGGTCGGTGCGGAGAGCGCTGCCGCTCCTCTCTCCCACGATCACGGGGTCGCGGTGGGAGGCGAAGGAGTTCATTCTTCAGGAGGAGGCGAATCGGCTGCTGGTCTCGCTCGGCCGCACCAAAAGTGTTGGAATCTGGCGGACATACATGGACTTGTGGGATATTGTCTCTCTAGAGACTTGGCTCAGAGGCCTGCGGGACTGACGAAGGGTCCGACGTGAACCAGGGCACGCGGGACCAAGGAAGGAAGCCTCTGGACGCCGGTACGCCGGCGTCCACCCGCGCCTATGAGCCGCCGCGGGTCGAGAAGCTCGGAAGCCTCCGCGACCTCCTCGCGGCCAAGAGCGGGTTGGGCAACGATCCGTCGCCCAGATTCGAATTCAAGGTTTGAGCCGCTTCCGCAAAGCCGAGTCGGTGTCCGAGGCGCCCTCCGGCGACGCCTTGATGCTGGTGCACCTCGATCGTGGCACGGCCTATCGTTTGAACGGCACCGCCCGGCTCATGTGGGAGCTGGCGGTCGCCGGTTGGAGCGCCGAGGAGATCGGCGACTCGCTGGCGGCCCGCCTCGAGACCTCGCCCGATCGGCTCCGCGCCGACGCCACCGCGCTCATGGACCAGCTCGTCTCCGAGGCGCTCCTCGAGCCGGCCGGAGGCGCGCGGTGAAGGCGGCGGAGCTGCCGGGGCTCCTGGCCGAGCTGTGGCGGGTGCTGGCGGTGGCGGTCCCGGTGGAGCTGGATCGGCGGCGGCTGGGAACGCGCCCGGCGGTGCGGCACGCCCGGTGGCGCGGCGCGCGCGCGCGCGCCCGCGACGGGACCGGCCGGGCGCGGCTGCGCCGCGCGGTGGCGGCGGTGGACGCGCGCTGGCCGGGGGGACCCAACTGCCTGCGGCGCGCCCTCCTCGAGGCCTCGCTCGACGCCGAGGCCGCCGGCGAGGCGGTGACCCTGCACCTCTCCGCCGCCGGCGGGCCCGGCTCGGGGCACGCCCGGCTGTCCTCCGTGCCGGAGGACGGCCGCGCCTACGACCTGACGCTCTCCCTGTAGCGGCGCGCCGCCGCCTCCAGGGCGGGGAGGGTGGCGGGCACCGTGGCCCGCAGCGGCGGGGCCGCCGCGAGCAGTTGCGCCGACAGGTCGAAGACGCGGCGCCACACCTCGGGAGCCCCGGTCTCGGCGAAGCTGTGCTCGAGGAGGAGGCCCAGCCCGTCCACCCCGGGCGCGGGGGCGAGGGCGATCGCCTCTCCATCCCGCCGGCCGGCGTCCAGGACCCAGATGGCGGCCAGCGG
>DASRTO010000499.1:0-4040 GCA_035655915.1 Anaeromyxobacteraceae bacterium | reverse complement strand
TGGTCGAGGTTGCGCATCACCTCGGCGAAGCCGAAGAGCCCCATGGCCAGCACCGCGAAGTCCACCCCGTCGGCCAGCGCCAGGCTGCCCATGGTCATCCGGTCCACGCCGGTCTCGAGGTCGGTGCCGACGGTGGAGAGCAGCACCCCCAGCAGCACCATCCCGATGGCCTTGAGGACCGAGCCGCGGGCCAGCACCACCGCGAAGGCCAGGCCGCTGGCCATGAGCGCGAAGTATTCGGCCGGGCCGAACACCATGGCCAGCCGGGTGAGCGGAGTGGCCAAGGCGGCGATGGTCAGGGTGGCCACGCAGCCGGCGAAGAACGAGCCCAGGGCGGCGATCCCCAGCGCCACGCCGGCGCGCCCCTGCCGCGCCATCTGGTGCCCGTCCATGGTGGTCACCACCGAGGTGGCCTCGCCGGGGATGTTGACCAGGATGGCGGTGGTGGAGCCTCCGTACTGGGCCCCGTAGTAGATGCCGGCCAGCATGATGAGGGCGCCCACCGGGTCGAGCCCGAAGGTCACCGGCAGGAGCATGGTGATGGTGGCGATGGGGCCGACGCCGGGGAGCACGCCGATGAGCGTCCCCACCAGGCAGCCCACGAAGGCCAGCCCCAGGTTCTGCGCCGAGAGGGCGGTGGAGAAGCCCAGCGCCAGGTTGGAGAGGAGCTCGGTCATGCGCCGGCCGTCACAGGACGAACAGCCCGGGGAGGGACAGCACCGGGATGGGAAGCCGGAGCAGCACGCGGAAGAGCAGGATGCAGAAGGCGGTGATGGCGACCGCGAAGATGGCCAGCTCCCGGGGCCGGCTCTCCGGCGAGGCCGCGCCGCCCACCATGGCCACCAGCGGGCCGGCCACCGCCAGGCCCACCGAGCGGATGGTGAGGGCGAAGCCCAGGATGCCCAGGGTGAGGAACAGCGGGCCGCGCCAGGCCCAGCGCTGCAGCGGCTCGCCGGCGCGGAGGAAGGCGAAGGCCACCAGGAGCAGGCCCACCACCCCCACCAGCACCGCCACCGAGCGCGGCAACATGCCCGGCCCCATGGCCCGGAGCGTCCCCGCGCCCAGATCGGCGCTGGCCCACAGCGCCAGCCCGGCCATGACCAGCAGGCTCAGGCCGGCGGCCAGGTCCTGCGGCGCGCGGACCAGGCGCCGCGCCGCCCTGCCGCCACGCGCTTCGTCCATTGAGCCCTCCCGGCGTGAGACAGTCGTGGAACCGCTCACGGGAGCCGGAGGCTAGCACGACCGGTCGCGCAGCCGGAAACACCCCCCGATCCGCGCGTGCGGGCCCGGCCGTCAGATGGCCTCGCCGTCCTGGAACCCCGCCCCGGCCGCGGGAGGGTGGATGCGCACGGCCCGCACCCGGCGCGGCGAGGCCTCGGCCACCTCCAGCGTCACCCCGCCCTCCACCGCCACCCGCTCCCCGGCCGCCGGGATCCGGCCGGAGCGGGCCAGCACCAGCCCGGCCACGGTGGTGAAGTCGCCCTCCTCGGGCAGGTCCAACCCCAGGGCCCGGTTGACGTCGCGGATGGGCGTGGTGCCGTTCACGATCACGCTTCCGTCGGGCTGGCGCTGGATGGGGTGGGGCACGTGGCGCGCGTGCTCGCTGTAGATCTCCCCCACCAGCTCCTCCAGCAGGTCCTCCAGCGTCACCAGGCCCGCCAGGCCGCCGCTCTCGTCCACCACCAGGGCCAGCGGCAGCCGCCGGGCGCGCATCTCCTGGAGCAGGTCGGCGGCCGGCTTGGTCCCCGGCACGAAGTGGGCCGGGCGCACCAGGGCGTCGAGGTCGAAGGGCTCCCCGCTCCACAGGCGCGCCAGCAGGTCTCGGGCCGCGACGTACCCCACCACCTCGTCGATGGTGTGCTGGTAGACGGGGAAGCGGTGGTGGGAGTGCGCCAGGACCAGGCGCCGCACCTCCACCTCGGGGGTCCCGGCGCGGATGGCCACCACCTCCTGGCGCGGCACCATCGCCTCGGCCGCGGTGAGCCCGGCGAAGTCGAGCGCCCGGGAGGCGATCTCCCCGGCCTGGGGGTGGATGGTGCCCGCCTCGGCGGCCTCCTCCACCATCTGCTGCAGCTCGCCGGGCGAGAGCCGCGCCTCGACGAAGGTGGTCCGGTCGCCGAAGGGGCGCAGGAACAGGTTGGAGCTGGCGGTGAGGAGCCACACCAGTGGCCGCGCCAGCCAGGAGATCCCCCACAGCGGCGGCGCCACCAGGAGCGCATATCGCTCCGCGCCGCGCAGGGCCAGCGACTTGGGGACCAGCTCCCCCACCACGATGGAGAGGTAGGAGACCAGTGCCACCACCAGCGCCAGGGCCAGGTCGTGGCCGTGCCGGCCGATCCACGGCACCCGCTCCAGCCAGGGGGTGAGGTGCCCGGCAATGGCCGCGCCACCGAAGGCGGCGGCGGTGGTCCCCACCACGGTGATGCCCACCTGCACGGTGGCGAAGAACCGCTCCGGCCGCTCCCGCAGCTTGAGCGCAGCGCGGGCGCCCGGCCGGCGCTCCTCGGCCAGCTCCTGGAGCCGCGTCTTCCGGAGCGCCACCAGGGCGATCTCGGCCCCGGCGAAGACCCCGTTCGCCACCGTGAGGACCAGGATGACCAGGATCTCTTCGAGGATGTCCCGCCCCCGCCTCTGGCGCGCCCGACGCGCCCGACCCTGGAATGCCTACCACGCCGCCGGCCGCCGGGCAGCGGCCTGGCCGGACCGCCCCAACAGGGCCGCGCGGCCGCGCCGGCCGCGGCGCAGGATCCGGGGTCGCGGTCGCCGGGCGACTGCGGCGGGGCCCGCGGAGGAGGGGCGCCGCGCTCCCACGGGAGGCGAGATGGCGAGGGCCCAGCCCGGTCTCGAGGCGGGACCGGACGGGAAGCTGCGCTGCTTCTGGGGGCTCTCGGCCCCGGACTACGTCCGCTACCACGACGAGGAGTGGGGATTCCCCGTCACCGAGGACCGGCGGCTCTTCGAGAAGATCTGCCTCGAGGGCTTCCAGTCGGGCCTCTCCTGGCTCACCATCCTGCGCAAGCGCGACGCCTTCCGGCGCGCCTTCGCCGGCTTCGACCCGGCGCGGGTGGCCCGCTTCGGCCAGCGGGACGTCCGGCGCCTGCTCGGCGACGCCGGCATCGTGCGCCACCGCGGAAAGATCGAGTCCACCGTCAACAACGCCCGCCGCGCCCTGGAGCTCGCCGAGGAGTTCGGATCGCTCTCGGCCTACCTCTGGCGATTCGAGCCCGACCCGGCCTCGCGCCCGGAGCGGCTCACCTGGGCCCGGCTGCGGCGCATGGCCACCACCCCCGACTCGACCGCCCTCTCCAGGGACTTGAAGGCGCGCGGCTGGACCTTCGTGGGCCCCACCACGGTCTACGCCTTCATGCAAGCCATGGGCCTGGTGAACGACCACCTGGACGGCTGCGCGGTCCGCGCCCGCGCCGAGCGGGCCCGCCGCGCCCTGCGCCGGCCCGGCTGACGCGCCCGGCCTGCTACCCGCCCTCACCAGGGCACGGGCCGGCCATCGCGGAAGAAGCCTCCGCTGGGACCGTCCGGAGGCAGGGTGGCCGCCCAGACGATCCCGGCCGCCCCCTCCTCCACCTCGCGGGTGGCGCCCGGCCCGCCCATCCCGGTGCGTACCCAGCCCGGGCAAACCGCATTCACGAGGATGCCCCGCGGCCGGAGCTCCGCCGCCAGCAGGCGGGTGAAGGCGTTCAGGCCGGCCTTGGAGACGCGGTAGGCCAGGGCGTAGGAATGCGGGTGCTCGCCCCGCTCCACCTCGCCGGCAAACCCCTCGAGGAGGCGCAGCAGCGCCTGGCGGCCCTGCGAGGCCTCGAAGCGCCGCCGCAGGCCGGGTGGCAGCTCCGCCAGTGCCCCCATCCCGCTCGAGACCATTACCACCCGGGCCCCGCGCACCAGCTGCGGCGAGAGCGCGTCGGCGAGGCGCAGCGGGCCGAGGAAGTTCACCGCCACCGTCTCGCGGGCGGTGCCGGCGTCGAGGCGCTCGTGGTAGACGCCGGCGTTGTTCACCAGCGCCTCCAGCGCCAGGCGCTCCTCCC
>DASRTO010000498.1:0-2288 GCA_035655915.1 Anaeromyxobacteraceae bacterium | reverse complement strand
GACGTAGCCGTTCGAGTCGGAGCAGGCGACGACCCTGCCGCCGAGCTGGTGGATCTTCTCGATGGTGTAGATGGCGACGTTGCCGGCGCCCGAGACGACGCAGCGCTTCCCGTCGAACGAGTCCTTGCGGACCTTCAGCATCTCCTCGACGAAGAAGGTGGCGCCATAGCCCGTGGCCTCGGTGCGCACCAGAGAGCCGCCGTAGTCGAGCCCCTTGCCGGTGATGACGCCCGCCTCGTACTTCGAGGTGAGGCGCTTCCACTGCCCGAACATGTAGCCGATCTCGCGGCCGCCCACGCCGATGTCGCCCGCGGGCACGTCGGTGTACTCGCCCACGTACCGCCACAGCTCGGTCATGAAGCTCTGGCAGAACCGCATGATCTCGTCGTCCGACTTGCCCTTCGGGTCGAAGTCCGACCCGCCCTTGCCGCCGCCGATCGGCAGGCCTGTGAGGGCGTTCTTGAATATCTGCTCGAAGCCGAGGAACTTGACGATGCCGAGGTACACCGAGGGATGGAACCTGAGCCCTCCCTTGTACGGTCCGAGGGCCGAATTGAACTGCACGCGAAACCCGCGGTTGACGTGCACCTCGCCCTTGTCGTCCTGCCAGGGCACGCGGAAGATGATCTGCCGCTCCGGCTCCGCGATGCGCTCGATGATCTTGCGCTCGCGGAACTCGGGGTACTTGGCCAGCACCGGCCCGAGCGAGTCGAGAACCTCGCGTACCGCCTGGTGGAACTCCACCTCCCCTGGGTTCCGCTTGAGGATGTCCTGGTAGATCTGCTCCAGCTTCTCGTCCATCTTCGCCATGGTACGGCTCCTTGGGTTTTGGGCGCGATCCCTCTGCCCGGAAGCCAGGCAGTCTGCCCGAACCGCAGGGACCAGGCAATGCTGCAGTGAGTTGCCGGCGCGCCCCAGCCTCAGTCCGCGAAGGGAGGCGGCTCGACGGCCGGGGGCGGCTCCAGATAGCAGAGCACCTCCTGCCGCACCGAGTCGGCGTTGAGCTGGAGCGACCGGCCGTCGCCGCGCAGCGGAAAGTCGACGACGCGCACGACACCCGCCAGGCGCGCGTCGTCCGGCACGAGCTCCGGGAGCCGGTTCGGCTCGCGCCGGAGGAACGCCTCGTCGAGCCGGTGCCCGGGCCGGCCCGGGTCGATGGCGAGGTAGAGCATGTTCGCCTCGACCAGGTCGTTGAAGAAGTGCGAGCCGAGCGAGACGTCCGGCACGACGTTCGCGCCCATGCGGCGGATCTCGCAGATGGCCGAGACGCGCTGGATCTCGGCGAACGACACGGGCACGCCCAGCGAGGCCGTGCTCGTCCCCCAACGGCCCGGGCCGAGGAGCAGGATGCGCCCGGCGCGATGCGGAGCGGCCCGCGTCACGCGCCCGATGACGCGCGCGACCTCGTGCCGGTCCTGCGGCGCCAGCGCGGCGTAGGCGTCGGGGTCGACGTACACCACGCGATCGACGGGCGCGACCGTGCTCTGCCCGATCACCGGTCCCCGGGTCGCGAGCAGGATGGACGACTCGGGCAGGTCGGCGGGCGGCGGCTGGATGAGGCCGCCCTCCTTCACCTGAAGTGGCCGACACTGGACGACGTTCACGCGGAGCTCGCCGCCGGCGAGGAAGTTGGCTGTGAACTCCACGTCGACGGGATAGCGGTAGGCGGCCTCGAGCGTCGCGAGGATCTCGCGCATCTCCTCCACGAATGGAGTCGCCGAGAGGAGCAACTCGAAGGTGAGCACGGGCGGGCCGCCCCGCCGTGGCGCTGCGAAGTAGTGGAGGGGCAACCCCGGGCTCTGGCGCGCGACCTCCTCGATGCCGAGCGAGGAGAGGCAATCCCGGGCGAGGTCGATGGCGTCCACGCGCCGCTGCGCGTATTCGGGCACGCCCTCGTTCACGGATTCGGGGCGGCGGAGCGGGTCGTTCAGCGCGACCAGGCGCGTGTAGTCGTCGTCGGACCGATCGACGGCGCGCGTGCCCAGGCCGAAGACCAAGCGGACGACGCCGGCCTTCGGATCGATGTCGGGGTGCCACACGTACGGGTTGTAGGAGAGCGCCACGCCCGCGACCTGCGGAAAGTGCAGGCTCCCGTGCACGGCCCCGGACACGCGTTGCACCAGGACCGCCATCTGCTCGTCGCGATCGAGGAGCCCGCGATGCTCGCGGTATCGCAGGGCCTCCTCGCTCATCGCGCTCGCGTACACCTTCCGCACCGCCGCCTCGAGGGCGGCGAGCCTCTCCTCTGGCGACCCCTGGTTCGGGCAGAACACGCTCTCGTACTTCCC
>DASRTO010000497.1:0-3060 GCA_035655915.1 Anaeromyxobacteraceae bacterium | reverse complement strand
CGCGGCGCTCCACGCCTCGGCCGGCCTGGCCCCGGCCCGGCCGGCCTCGGGCCACCGCGGGCCGTGGCGCCTGCCGCTCACGCCGGCCCCCCTCGTCTCCCGCGGCGCGCCGGTGGCCTCGAGCCACCCCGGGGCCGACGCCCTGGTGGACGGCGTCTACCGGGGCGGACGGTTCTGGGGTGGCGGCTTCCCTTCTCCCGGGCGGCCGGCCTGGGTGGCGCTGCGGCTCGACGGCGGCTACCGGCGCCTGCTCCTCTCCTGGACCTCCTCCGGCAACCACGGCTACCAAGACGTCTTCTACGGCGCGCCCGCCGACTACCGCCTCGAGACCTCGGCCGACTCCTCGGACGGGCGGGACGGCCACTGGCGCACGGTGGTGGAGGTGCGCGGCAACCCGGTCCGCACCCGGGCCCACGCCTTCGACTTCGCCGGCCAGCGCTGGGTGCGACTCGCCGTGACCGGCCTCCCGGAGAAGGTGAACCAGTGGGGGCTGTGGCTCGACGAGATCGACGTGCACGACCTCTCCTTCGGCGGCGACGACGTGTGGGTCTTCCTCGGCGATTCCATCACCGCCGGCGTCTTCGACCGGGCCCCGGAGCACCAGCCGAGCTTCGCCGAGATCGTCTCGCGCCTCCACCCGGGCTACTTCCCGGCCATGGTGGACGCGGGCATCCCGCGCCTCCGCACCGCGGACGCCGTGGCCGCGGTGGAGCGGGTGCTGGAGCTGAACCCCGAGGCGCGGGTGATCGCGCTGGGGGTGGGCTCGAACGACAACGACCCGGCCGCCTACCGCGGCGACCTCGACCAGGTGGTGCGCCGAATCCTGGCGGCCGGGCGGATCCCGATGATCCAGCGGGTCCCCTTCCAGACCAAGTACCCCCAGGACTACGTGGCGCCGCTGGCGGCGGCGGTGGACGAGGTGGCCGCCGCCCACGGGCTGCTCCCCGGACCCGACCTGTACCACTGGTTCAAGGCCCGCCCCGGCGAGCTTCGCGACACCCTGCACCCCGACGACCGGGGCTCGGTGGAGATGAGCTGGCTCTGGGCCGCGGCGGCCCGGCCCCTGTACCGGCCCTGAGCCGCCCGGCGAGGCCCGCCCTACGAGCCGTGGGGCGGTCGACCGTCACGGAGCCGCCCCCGGGCCCGCCGGCGGCGCCGCCAGCCGCTCTAGGAGGTCGCGCACCAGCCGGGCGGTGAGGCCCCACACCACCCGGTCCGGCGCCACGTCGAAGAAGTAGACCTTGTAGGAGCCCGAGGCCGGGTCGATCTCCTCCGACCCGAGATCCACCAGCGGCCGGTGGGGCAGGTCCGGCGGCAGCCGGGAGGGGTGCCACCACTCGAACCGCTCCACCCCCGGCTCGAGGAGGCGGGCCAGCGGCACCTCGAAGACCTCGCGCACCTCGCGCGCCTCCCGCCCGAAGGCGGCGGGCGGGTCCGCCACCAGCCCCACCACCGGCGTCACCACGAAGCGGGTCACCACCGGCCGGTCGTCGAGCTCCCCGGCCACCTCCACCCGGCGCGCCTCGAGGGCCACCTCCTCGCTCGCCTCGCGCAGGGCTGCGGCGCGGGCGTCCTCCCCCGGCTCGCGGTGCCCGCCCGGGAAGGCGATCTCGCCGCGGTGCTTCTCGAGGGCGTCGGTGCGCCGGGTGAAGAGGAGGGTGGGCCCGGCGGCGCGGCGCAGCAGCGGCACCAGCACCGCCGCCGGCGCGAAGCCGTCGATGGCCAGGCGGCGGGGCGGGCGGCGGGAGAGCGCCGCCCTGAGCGTCCGCCCCGCGTCTTCGAAGGTGGGCCTCGTCGCGACTACCCCGCGTCGGAGCCCGGCTCGTCGGCGTCCTCCTCCTCGACGTCCGGGCCGGCCGGCAGCTTGGCCATGGCCTTCTTGATGTACGCCTGGTGCTTCAGCTCCTCGCCCTTCAGCTCCTCGAAGAGCTCCTTCACCTCGGGATCCTTCAGGTGCGGCAGGACCTCGGCGAAGAAGTCGTAGGCCTTCTCCTCGGACTCGAGCGCCACCTGGAAGGCCTGCTTGGGGCCCATGAACACGCGCGGCTTGCCGCGGTCGGGGGCCTCGACCTCCTCGAACCAGGAGCGGTCCACCCGCCGGGGGGCGTTCCGGAAGAGCTTCTGGCGGCGCTCCGCCAGGTGGGCGCGGTGCTTCTCCTCGTTGACGGCCATGTTGCGGAAGACGTCGGAGGCGTCCCCCTTGTACCGGCCGCCCACGATCTTCTGGAACTCCTGGTAGCGCTCCTTGGCCTCCTCCTCGATGAGGATGGCGAGGTCCAGCGCGTCCTGCAGAGTGAGCCTGGCGAAGTCGATCTTCATGGCCGTCCTTTCGGCTGTGGTCCGGCGCCCCCCTCGGCGGGTCGCCCTGGTAAGAAAGCGCTGAGGGTATGTAATGGACGGCCCCACCCGGTCAACAGTCTCTGACCGGGGCCCGCCGGCGGTGCCAGGGCCGTGCGGATCTCGGCGAAGCGCGCTAGGGTGGGACCATGGCGAAGCCGGCGGCATCGAGCGGCCTGGCCCCGGGGTTCCTGGTGGCGGCCCCGGCGCTGGCCGACCCCAACTTCGACGGCTCGCTGGTGCTCATGGCCGAGCACGGCCCCGACGGCGCC
Organism: Anaeromyxobacteraceae bacterium; assembly: GCA_035655915.1. Lineage (GTDB taxonomy): Bacteria > Myxococcota > Myxococcia > Myxococcales > Anaeromyxobacteraceae > DASTPH01. The sequence goes on along the minus strand of DASRTO010000497.1, from coordinate 451 downwards.
CTGGGGTTCGTGGTGAACCGGCGGGCGCCGGTGACCACCGCCGAGGTGCTGGCCGCGGTGGACGGCGCCCTCTCCCGGGCGGCCCGCGACGCCGGACGCGATCGGGGGGCGGTGCTCCTGGGCGGGCCCGTTCGCACCGAGCAGCTGTGGGTGCTGTGCCACCGCGGGGCCGTGCCCGACGGCCAGGACTTCCTGGCGGTGGGAAGCGACCTGGCCCTGGGCGGCTCCCGCGAGATCCTGGAGGCGGTGGCCACCGCCCCGGGGTCGAGCCCCTTCCTGCTGTTCCTGGGCTACTCGGGCTGGGGCCCGCTGCAGGTGGAGCACGAGGTGGTGGCCGGGGCCTGGGTGCCCCTGCCCTTCCAGGAGGACCTGGTGCTGCAGGTCCCGCTGGAGGAGCGCTACGACGAGGCGGTGCGGCGGCTGGGGCTCACCCCCGGTGGCTTCACGGTCG
>DASRTO010000496.1:0-11939 GCA_035655915.1 Anaeromyxobacteraceae bacterium | reverse complement strand
GCCCGTCGCCTAGCAGCTCGCTGGCCCGGTACTCGAGCCCCTTGGCCTGGACGAGCCGCCCCCGCTCGGCGATACCGGCCTCCGAAACCGCCCCGTCCACCGGCGAGACCACCACCTGGTCGCCCGGGGCCACCGGGCGCGATCCCGGCTTGAGCGGCCGGGCGAAGAACTCGGCGAAGGTGGCGAAGCTCCCGAGGTCGTCGCACTCCGACAGGTCCACCCGGTAGCGGGCGGCGAAGGCGCGCATGGCGGATCGCCCCAGCGCCCCCAGGCGCCAGCGGGTGGCGGCCCCCACCGCGCGCGAGAGGGCGTTCTTGGGAAGGAGCCGCATGACGGCGATGAAGGTCCGGTCGTCCAAGGCGCGCGAGCATAGCAGGGGAACGCCGGCCCGAAGCCGCCAATCGGGCCGGCCGCCGCGGCAGCGACGTGCGGAGGGGACGCCACGGCAAGCGCGCGGTGCATCGGGAAGCGTCGAGGCCGGACCTCACGGGGGGCGGTTGACGCCGGACGCGTCGCGGCGCGAATCTGCCGTCGGAGGTCGCCATGGAGACCATCCGCGCACCGCGCGGCACCGCCCGCTCCTGCCGGGGCTGGGTGCAGGAGGCGGCGCTGCGCATGCTCATGAACAACCTCGACCCCGAGGTGGCCGAGCGGCCGGAGGACCTGGTGGTCTACGGCGGCACCGGCAAGGCAGCCCGCGACTGGGAGAGCTACCGGCGCATCGTCGCCGCGCTGCGGGACCTCTCCGACGAGGAGACGCTGCTCGTCCAGAGCGGCAAGCCGGTGGGCGTCCTCGGGACGCACCCGGACGCGCCGCGGGTGCTCATCGCCAACTCCAACCTGGTGCCCCGCTGGGCCACCTGGGAGACCTTCTGGGACCTGGAGCGGCGCGGGCTCATCATGTTCGGCCAGATGACCGCCGGCTCCTGGATCTACATCGGCACGCAGGGAATCCTGCAGGGGACCTACGAGACCTTCGCCCAGGCGGGGCGCACCCACTTCGGCTCCGACGACCTGTCGGGGCGGCTGGTCCTCTCCGCGGGACTGGGCGGGATGGGCGGGGCCCAGCCCCTGGCGGCCACCATGCTGGGCGCCGCCTTCCTGGGGGTGGAGGTGGACCCGGCCCGCATCCAGAAGCGGCTCGGGACCGGCTACCTCGACGAGCGGGCCGACTCGCTCGACCAGGCCCTGCGGCGCCTCGAGGCGGCCCGCCGCGAGCGGCGCCCGCTGTCGGTGGGCCTCCTCGGCAACGCCGCCGACGTCTACCCGGAGCTGGCCCGGCGCGGCCTCGCCCCCGACCTCGTCACCGACCAGACCTCGGCCCACGATCCACTGAATGGATACGTGCCCCGCGGGGTGGCGCTCGAGGACCTTCCCGAGCTGCGCCGCCGCGACCCGGAGGGCACCGTGCGCCGTGCCAAGGCGTCCATGGCCGAGCAGGTGAGCGCCATGCTGGCCCTGCGCCGGGCGGGGAGCCACGTCTTCGACTACGGCAACAACCTGCGGGCCGGGGCGCAGGAAGCCGGAGTGGCCAACGCCTTCGACTACCCGGGGTTCGTACCGGCCTACATCCGGCCGATGTTCTGCCGCGGCGAGGGGCCCTTCCGCTGGGTGGCCCTCTCCGGCGATCCCGCCGACATCCGCCGCACCGACGAGGCGGTGGCGCGCCTGTTCCCGGAGAAGCGGGGGCTCCTGCGCTGGCTGGAGCTGGCCCGCGCCAAGGTGAGGTTCCAGGGGCTGCCGGCCCGCATCTGCTGGCTGGGCTACGGCGAGCGGGACCTCGCCGGCCTGGCCTTCAACGACCTGGTGGCCCGCGGCGAGGTCCGGGCGCCCATCGTCATCGGCCGCGACCACCTGGACTGCGGCTCGGTGGCCTCTCCCAACCGCGAGACCGAGAGCATGAAGGACGGGTCGGACGCGGTCGCCGACTGGCCCATCCTGAACGCCCTGGTGAACGCCGTGAACGGGGCCTCCTGGGTGAGCTTCCACCACGGCGGCGGGGTGGGCATGGGCTACTCGCTCCACGCCGGGCAGGTGATCGTCGCCGACGGCACGCCGGCGGCGGCGCGCCGCCTGGAGCGGGTCCTCCGCGGCGATCCCGCCACCGGCGTGCTGCGCCACGCCGACGCCGGCTACCAGGAGGCGCGGGCGGTGGCCCGCGAGCGCGGCGTGAAGATCCCGGAGGCCTGATGCTCGACAGCGACGCCCAGGCGGCCCTCTCCCCCCGGGAAAGGGCACCCGCGTTCAACCTGGACCACGGAGGGTGAGGGCGCCCGCCCTCGCCGACGACGCCCGATGCCCGCCCCCCGCCTTCGCCCCACGCTGGTCCTCCGCAGCGCCACCGTCGCCACCTGCGACGCCGGCCCCTCCGACGCCGGCCTCCTCCCCGGGGCGGCGCTGGCCGTGGACGACCGCCTCATCGGGTGGATCGGCCCGGACGCGGACCTGGAGCGCGCCTGCGACCTCGGCGGGGCCAGGGTCCTCGACGCCGGCGGGCGCCTGGTGACGCCCGGCCTGGTGGACTCGCACACCCACCTGGTCTTCGGCGACCGCGGCGAGCGGGCCGGGGAGTTCGCCGCCCGCGCCGCCGGCCGGAGCTACCTCGACACCTCCCGGGCCGGCGGCGGCATCGCCGCCACGGTGGCGGCCACCCGCGCCACGCCGGACGGGGCCCTCCTCGCCGCCGCCGAGCAGCGGGCCCTCCGGCTCCTCTCCCAGGGCGTCACCACCGTGGAGGTGAAGAGCGGCTACGGCCTCTCCACCGCCGAGGAGCTGCGGCTCTTGCGCCTGATCCACGAGCTGGCCCGGCGCCTCTGGGATCGGCTGGCGGTGGTCCCCACCCTGCTGGCGGGGCACGCCGTGCCCCCGGAGCGGGCCCGGGACCGGGCCGGCTGGATTCGCGAGATCGTCGAGGCGGTGGTCCCGGCGGCGGCGCGGGAGCGGCTGGCGCTGTTCTGCGACGCCTTCCCCGCGGAGGGAGCCCTTTCGCCGGCCGAGGCCCGCGCCGTCCTCGAGGCGGGCCGCGCGCACGGCCTCGTGCCGCGCCTGCACGCCGACCAGCTCGAGAGGGGCGGGGGTGCCGAGCTCGCCGCCGAGCTGGGCTGCGCTGCCGCCGACCACCTGGAGCGGGTGGACGAGGCCGGCATCGCCGCGCTGGCCCGCGCCGGGGTGGTGGCCGGGCTCCTGCCGGTGTCCACCCTGTTCCTGCGCCAGGAGGGCTTCGCCCCCGGCCGCCGGCTCCTCGAGGCCGGGGTCCCGCTGGCCCTGGGCACCAACCTGAACCCCGGCAGCGCCATGAGCGAGAGCCCGTCGCTGGTCCTGTCGCTCGCCTGCCTGGGCAACGGCCTCACGCCCGCCGAGGCGCTGGTGGCCTTCACCGCCGGCGGCGCCCGCTCCCTGCGGCTGGCCGATGCGGGGCGGCTCGCGCCGGGGGCGCAGGCCGACCTGGTGCTGTGGGGCTGCCGCTCCCCGGAGCACCTCGCCTGGCACATGGGGACGAGCCACGCCCTCTTGGTGGTGAAGCGCGGGCGGGTGGCTCACCGGGCCAAGGCGGGCACCGCCGCCGACTGCGCCTGAGGCCGAAGCCGATGCCGCCGCCGCTCCGCGTGGGCCTGGTCGCCGACACCCACGACGTGTTCGACCCGAAGCTCGAGTCGCTGTTCGCCGGCTGCGCCCTCATCCTCCACGCCGGCGACGTCACCCGGCAGCCCATCCTGGACGCCCTCTCAGCCATCGCACCGGTGCGGGCGGTGCGCGGGAACAACGACCTCGGCCCCCTGGCCGAGGACCTCCCCGAGCTGGCGGTGGTGTCCCTGGGCGCCATCGCCGCCCTGCTGGTCCACGAGGTGAGCCCGGCGCGCCCCTCGCCGGCGGTGCAGCGGGCCCTCGCCCGCTCCGGGGCGCGCCTGGTGGTGCACGGCCACTCCCACCGCCCGGGGGCGCTCCTCCAGGACGGCGTCCTCTTCGCGAACCCCGGCAGCGCCGGGCCACGACGCTTCCGGCTCCCGCGCAGCGCCGCCCTCCTCGAGGTGGACGGGCGGCGCCTGCGCCTGGAGCTCCGCGACCTCTCGCAGGCGAGCCTGCCGCGCCTCGGCGACGCCCTGGCCGTCGAGCTGTGACCGGCGCCGCCTCTTTCACATGGCCGCGGATCTCGCCGCCGCGGTGCGGCAACCAGACTTCTCTCCCGCCGGCCGGCTCACTTGGGAATCCCGCCCCACACCTGGCCGCGGATCTCGCCGCCGGGGTGCTTGCTGGAGTGGACGTTGACGTAGGTGACGCCGGCGTCGATGGCCTGGAGCAGCTCGGCGAACTCGCCTGGGGCGATGCCCTGGAGGGCGGGGCCTATCACGTCGGCGGCGGTGATGGTTCCGGTGACGGTTCCCTCCTGCGGGCAGGCCGGCTTACCGCCGCCGCCGCACAGGAAGGCGATCACCCCACCGCTCACGTCCATCTGCCCGATGTGGATGTGGGCGGCGGCGACCGTGCCCTCCAGGGCGGCGTAGCTGAGCTCGTAATCGATGGCGCTCCGGTCGTCGCTCAGGCGCGCGGTGAACTGCCCCGCGCCGGTGCTGGAGACGGCGGGCACCTCCGAGTACCCGCTCAGGTTGGCCTTCAGGTGGCCCTGGTCGGCCCGCGATGGGTTTGGCACCATGGTCGCGCCAGCCAGCGCGACCAGGAACAGCTTCGTCCCCGACATGCCTCTCCTCCTTTGCTCTCCCGCGTGACGCCCTACCTACGAGCGCGGCGTTCGTGCTGCCCGGCCAAGTCGGGTGTGTCCCGGCGCGCCCGCCTCGTCCGAGTCCGGCCGGCGCCCCACGCCCCGCCTGTGGCACCATGGGTCGATGCGCCTGCCCCCGACCGGCCGCGCCATCCGCGCCATCGGCTTCGATGACGCCCCATTCCCGCGCCGCGGCGGCGCCCGGGTGCACCTCGCCGGGGTGGTCTGCTCCGGCACCCGCTTCGAGGGCATGGTATGGGGGCACCTCCGTCGCGACGGTTGGGACGCCACCGAGGTGATCGTCCGCTTGCTCCTGGGCGGGAAGTTCCTGCCCCAGCTGCACCTGGTGCTGCTCGACGGCCTCTCCTTCGGCGGCTTCAACCTGGTGGACCTGGAGGCACTGACCTCCCGCCTGGGGCGTCCCTGCGCGGCCGTGATGCGGCGCCCGCCCGACCTCGGCGCGGTGGAACGGGCGCTGCGGCGCCTGCCGCGGCCGGAGCGGCGGCTGCGGCTCCTCCGGCGGGCCGGGCCGGTCCACCTGGTCCCGCCCTTCGCCTTCCAGGTGCGGGGAGCCGAGCCCGGGCCGGTGGCCGAGGCGCTGGCGCGGCTCACCGACCGCGGGCACGTGCCCGAGCCGCTCCGCCTGGCCCACCTCGTGGGCGCGGCGGTGAGGCTCGGCGAGAGCGGGCGGAGGGCCTGACGCGGCCGGAGAGGAGGCCCAGCAGCACCGCCGAGGCGTTCCTGGCCACCGCCGATGGATAGAAGGCTGCTCTCGCCGCGTCAACGCCGTTCCGATGGCCAGCCCCGTGGAGCCCGGCCCGCCGCCGGGCTAGAGTCTCGCCATGTGCCGGCTCTTCGCGCAGCGGGCCGACCCGGACTTCGACTACTGCCAGCCGCTCTGCGGGGCGAGGAACGCCCTCCGTTTCCAGTCCCACCGCCACCCGCACGGCTGGGGCATCGGCTGGTACCTGGGCCGCACCCCCACCGTGCGCAAGGGCCTCCTCCCCGCCCACGCCGACCGGACCTTCGTCGAGGCGGCCCGGGCCGCCCGCTCCCATCTGGTGCTGGCCCACGTCCGCGACGCCAGCGTGGGCAAGGTGGCGCCGGAGAACACGCACCCCTTCGCCGCCGGGCCGTGGCTCTTCGCCCACAACGGGACCGTGACCGGCTTCCGCACCTCGCCCGCGCTGCGCCAGGCCATCGAACGGCTCATCCACCCCCGGCTGCGCCGGCGCATCCGCGGCCAGACCGACAGCGAGCGCTGCTTCTACCTCTTCCTGACCCGGCTCGGCCGCCGGTCTCGGCGAGGGCCGCCGGGCCTGGAAGCGGTGCGGAAGGCGCTCGCCGACACGGTGGAGGCGGTGGCGCGCCTCGCCGACCGCGGCGCCTCCCGCCCTTCGACCATGAACTTCCTCGTCTCCGACGGCCGGATCCTGGCCGCCTGCCGCCACGGCAAGGCGCTGCACGCCGCCCCGCAGGCCCGCGGCGGCCACCTCTTCGCGGTGGCCAGCGAGCCGGTGGGGGGCGCGGGCTGGGTGGAGGTCCCCGAGAACGGCTTCGTGGGCGTGGACGCTACCGGCCGGGTGGTCCTGGGGCCGCTCCGGCCCAGGGGTCACTCCAGGCCGGAGACCGCCATGCCGCGCGGGAAGCGAACCTCGTAGCGCAGCTCGACCACCTTCTCCTTCCGGGGATCGAGGGAGAGCACCCAGGCCTTGACCCCCGGCTTCATGGGATCGTCGGGCTCGGTGGGGGGCGTGGTGCCGTCGAGGATGGCGACCTTCACCTCCTCCTCGCGGCTCACCGGCACCAGGTCCAGCAGCCGCACGGCGACCGGCTTCGACCAGCGGTTCTTCACGGTGGTGCGCACGTGGTAGCGGATGACGTCGTCCTTGGTGAAGAGGCCGGCGGTCTCGTGGCGCCGCTCCACCACCCGCCGCTCCACCTCGATGCGGTCGTCGGCCCCGAAGGCCAGCTTCACCTCACCCCCGGCCGGGACCAGCGGCAGCCGGGCCCGCCCCACGAACTCGTCGCCCAGGAAGACGCTGACCGGGCCGGGGAGCAGCGGGGCCCCGGTGCCGTTCACGGCCTTGGCGGCCAGGTAGGCGGACGGGTCGGCGCGCGGCGCCGCCACCCGCGACAGCTCCCCCTGGAGCGAGAAGCCGGAGAGGAACACCTTGCGGGCGCGTCCGGCGCCGTCCACCGACTCGCGCCGCGGGGCGGTGAAGACCGCCGAGAGCAGCCCTTCGGCGAGCTGGGCCGGGGCCTCCTCCAGCGCCACCTTGGACTCGAAGGCCTCGTCGGCCGCCTCGGGCCGGGCCATGACGGCGGCCGGAGCAGCGGGGGCCCGCCCCTCGGCGGCCTTGCGGGGCACCGGCACCGGGGGCGGCGGGCGCGGCTTCTCCAGCCAGCGCGGCGAGAGCTCCGGGATCTGCAGCCCCCTCCCCGGCTGGGCGGTGGAGAGCGCCAGCTTCACCTGGCTCCAGTCCTCGCCGCTCCTCTGCTCCACCGAGCCGTGGAGCGACAGGTCCACCGTCCCCTTCTCCGGGGAGAGCCGGGCGTCCCACACCGGCCGCCAGCCGGCCTGCGGAACGAGGTAGCTCACCTCCACCTCCAGGGTCCCGGCCCGCTCCGCGGCGAGCTCGACCGCCACGGTCTTGGTGGTCTCGGCGCGCTTGGCCTGGAGCTTCTGCAGGTCGGCGCGGGCGGCCTGGATCCTCCGCGCCAGCTCGCGCCGCGCCGCCCCCGCCCGGCGCACCTCCTGGGCGGCCGCCTCCCCCTCCCGGCTCACGAAGGCCGCCATCTCCGCCCACTCGCGAGCGGAGACCCCCCGCACCGCCAGGTTCTTGGCGCGCTCCTCCGAGTAGGTGGAGCGCAGCGACTCCACGAACTCGCGGCGGGCGCGGGCACCCTTCTCCCGGTCCTCCAGGGCCTTGTCCTCGTCGCCGAGCTTCTCCAGCCGTTCCTCGGCGACGCGGGCCTCGGGCGACGCCGCCGCCTCGGCGGTGACGCGCTCCACGGAGACGCCGTGGACCCGCGCCCTGGCGGCTCCACTCCCCTGGACGCGCACCGAGTCGTCGACCAGCTGGTCGGGGAGGCCGCGCAGCAGCAGCCGGGTGTCGCCGGCCGGCGCCTCCACCCGGGCGATGCGCACCACCCGGGCCGAGGACTGGTACACGGTGACGGCGTCGATGCGTGAGGCGGCCGGGAGGTCGGCCGCGGTCGCGGCGGCCGGCAGGACCAGGCCGAGCAGGGCGAGGATGCGCATGGACGTCTCCTTTGCCGCCTTCAACGGCCGACCCGCGGGAACGATCTACCGCGTCCCTCTCCCTCCGGGAGAGGGCGCACGGGCTCCACGCGCCCCCGGGGGGTGAGGGCTTTCGATCGCGCCTTGCCGCCTGCCCCTCTCCCCCCGTGAGAGGGCGCTCGCGCACGACGCGCGCCTCGCGGGGTGAGGGCGCCCGATCGCGCGGCAGCCAGCGCCCGTGCCAGCGCCACCCCCCGCTCGCCCGTCCCCACCACCTCCACGTGGCGAACCCCGGGGCGGCGGGCGTCGTGGCCGAGGTGGATCTCCAGGCGTTCGGGCGGCAACGCCCCCGGCACCCGGTCGGCCCATTCCACCAGCACGGCGCCTTCGCCCCCCAGCAGGTCGAAGAAGCCGGTGCCGTACAGCTCGTCCCGGTCGCCTACGCGGTAGAGGTCGGCGTGGTGCACCGCTAGCCGCCCCTGGTAGCTGGCCACGATGGCGAAGCTGGGGCTCGCCACCTGGGAGTCGGGGACGCCGGCCCCGCGGCAGGCGCCTCGCACCAGCTCCGTCTTGCCGGCGCCGAGCTCGCCGGTGAGCGCCACTGCGTCACCGGGAGCCAGCAGCCGACCCAGGCGCCGCCCCAGCGCGAAGGTGGCGCGCGCCGAGCGCGAGAGGAGCCGGGCCGTGAAGCGCGGCCACGCCGCCGTCATCGCCCCCACTCGACCCAGACCTCCCCGAGCGCCTCGGCCAGGTCGCCGGCGAGGAGGCCGCGCTCGCCGAAGCGGCGGGCCCCTAGGTCGCCGGCCCGGCCGTGCACCCAGGCCCCGACGCGCGCCGCCGCCCGGGTGTCGAGGCCGCCGGCGAGCAGCGCCCCGGTGAGGCCGGCCAGGACGTCGCCGGTCCCGCCGCTGGCCATGCCGGGGTTGCCGGTGGGGATGACCGCCGGCGGGCCGGAAGGGTCGGCCACCACCGTCCGCGCCCCCTTGAGCACGACGGCCGCGCCCCAGGCCCTGGCCCGGGACGCGGCGACTCCGATGCGGTCGTCCTGCACCGCCTCCACCGGGATGCCCGCCAGCCGGGCCATCTCGCCGGGGTGCGGGGTGAGGACCAGGCCGGGCGGCAGTCGCTCCAGGAGGGTAGGGACCTCCGCCAGGGCGTTCAGGGCGTCGGCGTCGAGCGCCGCCGGAAGGCGGGCCCTTTCCAGGAAAGCGCGCAGGAGCCCCGCCGTCTCCGGGCCCCGGGGGATGCCGGGGCCGATCACCAGGGCGTCCATGCCTCGGGCGGCGGCCGCCAGCGCATCCAGGTCGGCGCGCCCCAGGGGGCCGTCGCCGGGGAGCGCCAGGCTCATGGCCTCCGGCCGCCCCGCCAGGGCCAGGGGCAGCACCTCGGGCCGGGCCGCCAGGGTCACCAGCCCGGCGCCACCGCGCAGGGCTCCGGTGAGGGCCAGGTGGGCGGCCCCGGTCTTGCCCGGGGAGCCGGCCACCACCAGCACCCGTCCGGCGTCGCCCTTGTGGGCGTCGCGGCGCCGCGGCGGCAGGAGCGCCCGCGCCTCCTCCTCGGCGAGGGCCTCGCAGGAGACCGGGACCCGCTCGGCGGCAGCCGTGGGGATGCCGATGTCGGCCACCATCACCTCCCCGGCGTACTCGACGCCTGGGTGGATGAACAGGCCGCGCTTCATGAAGCCGAAGGTGACGGTGCGGTCGGCCCGCACGCAGGCCCCCAGCGGCCGCCCGGTGTCGGCGGAGAGGCCGGAGGGAACGTCCACCGCCAGGACCCGCGCTCCGTGGGCGCGCAGCTCCACCACGCGGGCGATGGCCTCGGCGAACGGTCCCTCGGGCGCGCGGGCCAGGCCGGTGCCCAGCAGCGCGTCCACCACCACGTCCTCCGGCCCGGCCTCGAAGTCGGCCAGCTCGCCGCTGTCGTCGATGGGGACGCCGGACCGCTCCGCCTGCTCGCGCACCGCCCGGGCGTCGGGCGGCAGCCGGTCGGCCGGGACCAGCGCCACCACCCTGGCGTCGCGGCCGGCGGCCCGCAGCAGCCGGGCCGCCACGTAGCCGTCGCCGCCGTTGTTGCCCCCGCCGCACACCACCACCACCCGGCCGTGCGGACCCGCCAGCTCCCGGGCCGCCTCGGACACCGCCCGGCCGGCCCGGTCCATGAGGGTGAGCGCCGGGATGCCGAAGCGCTCGATGGCGGTGCGGTCGATCTCCCGCATCTCGGCCGAGCCGACGAGCCTCACGTCACGGCCTCACCCGCGCTCGACGCGACTCCAGCACCACCGCCGCCGCGGCCACGCCCCAGTCGTGGGTCAGGGTGAGGTGGACCGCGTCCACCCCCAGGTCCCGCGCCGCGCGCTCCGCCGCGCCTCCCAGCCGGACCGTGGGCGCCCCATCGGCGCGCGACACCTCGATGTCGGTCCAGCGCACGCCGGCCGGCGCCCCCAGCGCCTTCACCACCGCCTCCTTGGCGGCGAAGCGGGCGGCGTAGCGGGTGGCCCGGTCCCGGCGGGCGTCGCAGTAGGCCCGCTCCCCGGCGGTGAAGCAGCGGTCGAGGAAGCGCTCCGCCCGCGCGCGCGAGTCGGCCCCGGAGAGCAGCCGCTCGAGCCGCGCCACCGCCACCACGTCGAGGCCGAAGCCGACGATCACCCCCGGGCCCCCTGGGCGATGAGGTCCTTCATCTCCCGCACCGCCCGCTCCATGCCCACCAGCACTGCCCGCCCCACGATGGCGTGGCCGATGTTGAACTCCTCGATCTCCTGGATGGCCGCCACCGGCAGCAGATTCTGGTAGTTGAGGCCGTGCCCGGCCGCGACCTTGAGCCCGAGCCGGGTGGCCGCCTTGGCCGCGTCGACGAGGCGGGCCAGCTCGCGGCGGCGGTCGCCGGCCAGCCGGGCCTCGCAGTAGCGGCCGGTGTGGAGCTCCACCACGTCGACCTCCAGGCGGTGGGCCCCCTTCACCTGGTCCAGGTCCGGGTCGATGAAGAGCGAGACCTGGATCTCCGCGTCCTTCAGGGTCTTCACGACCTTGCGCACCTGGTCGCGGGCCGCCACCACCTCCAGCCCGCCCTCGGTGGTGAGCTCCTCGCGCCGCTCCGGAACCAGCGTGCACATGTCGGGGCGGACCTCGTAGGCGATCTTGACCATCTCGGCGCTGCCGGCCATCTCGAGGTTCAGCCGGGTGGACACGGTGCGCCGCATCACCTGGAGGTCGCGGTCCTGGATGTGCCGGCGGTCCTCGCGCAGGTGGATGGTGATCTGATCCGCTCCGGCCAGCTCGGCCAGCATGGCGGCCGCCACCGGATCGGGATAGCTCACGCGCCGGGCCTGGCGCAGGGTGGCGACGTGATCGACGTTGACTCCGAGGCGGGCGGGGAACATCCGCCGAGTCTACCTCCGGACCCGGCCCGGCGCGATCTCGGTCCCCGCCCCCGTCAGCCTGACCCCCTGATCGCCGATCACGACGTCCTTGGACCGGTAGGCCGGGGGCTCGTCCGGGCTCGTCCCCCGCCGCCACGAGGCCTTCGCCGGAAGGGGAATCGCGTTCCAAACGGCAGCGCCGGGGACTACCCCAGCGCCTTGCGCAGCTCCTCGGCGATGGCCTCGGCGTGCTCCCGGATGCGGCGCGAGTCCGTCCCCTCCACCAGCACCCGCGCCTTGTCCTCCGTGCCTGAGTAGCGTACCAGCACCCGGCCCTCTCCCGCCAGGGCCTGTTCCACCGAGGCGATGGCGCGCGCCACGCCCGGCAGCGTCTCCAGCGGGCGCTTCTCCCGCACCGCCACGTTGATCTGGGCCTGCGGCACCGGCTCGAAGCAGCGCGCCAGCTCGGAGAGCGGCTTCCCCTCGCGGAGCATCACCGCCAGCAGGTTCAGCGCCGCGCACACGCCGTCGCCGGTGGTGACGTGGTCCAGGAAGATGAGGTGGCCCGACTGCTCGCCGCCGAAGTTGCAGCCGGAGCGGCGCATCTCCTCCACCACGTAGCG